>NZ_JBHTVC010000015.1:0-13027 GCF_042793275.1 Isoptericola sp. NPDC056578 | reverse complement strand
CTCCCCCGCGCGGACGTGCCGCGCGAGGCCGCGCACCACCGCGACGGGTCGGCCGTCCGCCTTGCCGCGCACCAGCTCCGAGGCGGCTGCGACCTCGTCCGCGACGGCGGTCACCGTGGCCGACAGCGGGCGGCCGTGCGCGTCGACCCCCCCGCGCAGGTCGTCGACGACGTCCACGCCGGCCGCGCCGATCGCGATGTCGGTGAGGCCGTCCCGCCAGGTCCGCCCGGCCGTGTCGGTGACGACGACGCCGAGGCGGTCCAGGCCGAACCGCGCGCGCAGGGCGGCTCGCAACGCGCGCGCCGAGGCGTCCGGGTCCTCGGGCAGCAGCAGCACGGTGCCCTCGGGCGTGTTCGACGCGTCCACCCCGGCGGCGGCCATCACCAGCCCCAGCCGGTTCTCGACGATGCGCAGCGGCGGCTGGCCGTCGGGCCGCGCGCGCGTCGCGACCACGCGCACGGTCTCGTCGGTGATCGCCTGCTCGCGGTCGGCGGCGCGCACCACGCGCCCCTCGGCCTTCGAGACGACCTTGGACGTGACGACGACGACGTCGCCCTCGGCGAGCGGGTCCCCGGACGCCGCGCCGTCGGCGGCCAGCGCGTCGCCGACCAGGCCCGCGAGGTCGTCCCCGGGCCGGACCTCCGGGAACCCGCCGGGCGCCCAGGCGGTGAGCCGAGCGCTCACCGCACCAGCTTCGGGAGCACCTCGCGGCCGAAGACCTCGATCCACTCCTTCTGGTTGCGTCCCACGTTGTGCAGGTAGATCCGGTCGAAGCCGAGGTCGACGTACTTCTGGATGGCGGCGCGGTGCTCGTCCGGGTCGGCGCTGATGACCATGCGCCCCTCGAAGTCCTCGGGGCGGACCAGCTTCGCCATCTGCGCGAAGTCGTGCGGGGAGCGGATGTCGGCCTTGGGGAACTTCATGCCGCCGTTGGGCCACTCGGTCATCGCGTTCGCGAGCGCCTCCTCGTCGGTCTCCGCCCACGACATGTGCACCTGGAGCACCTTGGGCATCCCCTGCGGGTCACGACCCGACTCGCGGACGCCGTCGTCGAACTTGCCGAACAGCATCTCGATCTTCTCCAGCGGCGCCCCGACGGTGATGAGGCCGTCGGCGTGCTTGCCGGCGCGCTTGGCGGTGATCGGGCCGGCCGTGGCGACGAGGATCTCGGGCGGCACCTCGGGCATGGTCCACAGCCGCGTGGACTCCATCTTGTAGTACTGCCCGGAGTGCTTGACGTCCTTGCCGTCGATGCCGGAAGCGAAGAGCTTCTTGATGATGTCGATGGCCTCGAACATGCGGTTGATCCGCTCGGGGGCCTCCGGCCAGTACCCGGCCACGACGTGCTCGTTGAGCGCCTCGCCGGACCCCAGGCCGAGCCAGTGCCGGCCGGGGTACATCGCGGCGAGCGTGGCGGACGCCTGTGCGACCATCGCCGGGTGCCAGCGGAACGTCGGCGCCGTGACGCCGGGGCCGAGGTCGCCGCGGGTGCGCTCGCCGAGCGCCGTCAGCACGTTCCACACGAAGGCCGCCTCGCCCTGCTGCGGCACCCACGGCTGGAAGTGGTCGGCCGCCATGACGCCGGAGAAGCCGTGCTCCTCCGCGTAGGCCGAGTACTCGACGACGTCGGTGGGGTGGAACTGCTCGAGCATCGCGGCATAGCCGATGGTCAGGTCGGGGTTCGCAGCCATGCCTCCGACCCTATCCCCGGCCGACGACCAGGTACGTGGTACCGGGTCTGTCAGCAGGGTCGGTCAGCAGGGTCGGTCAGCCCAGCCGCTTGGCGAAGAAGTGCTCGGCGTACGGGTTGTCGTTGTACCGGGCGATGCGCCGGTAGCCGGCCCGCTCGTACATCGCGACGGCCTCCGTCAGCGTCCCGTTCGTGTCGAGGCGCACCTCGCGGTGGCCGAGGTCGCGGCTCACGCCCTCGAGGTGGCGCAGCAGCCGGGAGCCGAGCCCCGCGCCCCGCCATCCCGGGTGCACCCACATCCGCTTGATCTCCCCCACGCCGCCGGTCACCTCGGTCGACAGGGTGCGCACGCCCCCGCAGGCGACGGGCTCGCCGTCGCTCGTCGCGACGACGAACGCACCCGACGGCGGCGCGAGACGCGCGTCCTCGGGGTCGGGTTCGCCCGCCGCGGGCCGGGGACCGGGGTCGAACCCGCCGGGGAAACGCTCGTCGAGCTCCGCCACGTACGCCGCGACCGCGCGCCTGGCGAGGTCCGACGCCGGGTCCGCGCGCTCGAGCGTCACGGTCGCGGCCCGCACGAGGAGGTCGGCCTCCGCGAGGGCCGCGGCGAGCCGAGCCCGCTGGCGGGCGGTGAGCGGCGCGACCAGGTCGCGCGCCCGGTCCACGGACCGCCGCTCCAGGTCGTCCCACGCGCGCCGGCCCGCGGGCGTGAGGTCGACGCGGCGGCGTCGCCGGTCGTCGTCGTCGGGCACGACGGCGACGAGCCCGTCGGACTCCAGCCGGCGCAGCAGGCGGCTGAGGTACCCCGAGTCCAGGCCGAGCCTGGCACGCAGGTCCCGCGTGGTGCCCGGCTCCGTGCCGATCTCGAACAGGAGGCGAGCGGTGCCCAGCGGCATCCCGGTCCCGAGGAACGAGTCCTCGAGCGCGCCCACGCGCTGCGTGTAGCCGCGGTTGAACCGCCGCACGACGTCGACCTGCCGCTCGACCTGCGCGGCCGTCTCCGCCCCCGTCCCACCCGTCGTCCCACCCGTCGAACTCTGCATACCTCTGACTCTAGTCAGAGGTTATGGGCCACGCTCCGGCGCCGTCCGCCGATCGAGACGCCCCTGCCCGGCGGGCCCCGTGCATCTGGGAGAATGACCGACCATGAGCGACTTCCCGACCCCCGAGGCGCCGACCGCGCCCGCGCAGACCCCCGCAGCGACCCCGAACGCCGGCAACCCTGTTGCTCAGGTAGCCGGCGACGTCGTCCGCGCGGAGGTCCGGGAGGTACCGGACAAGGTCAGCCTGGAGGGCCTGGAGCAGCGCTTCGACGAGCGCTGGTCGGCCGAGGGCACCTACGCGTTCGACCGCACGGCCACCCGCGAGCAGGTGTACTCGATCGACACCCCGCCGCCCACGGTCTCGGGCTCGCTGCACGTGGGCCACGTGTTCAGCTACACGCACACGGACACCGTCGCCCGCTTCCAGCGGATGCGCGGCAAGAAGGTCTTCTACCCGATGGGTTGGGACGACAACGGCCTGCCCACCGAGCGCCGCGTGCAGAACTACTACGGCGTGCGCTGCGACCCGTCCCTGCCCTACGTCGAGGGCTTCGAGCCGCCGCACCAGGGCACCGACGGCAAGAACGTCAAGCCGGGCGACCAGGTGCCGGTCAGCCGCCGCAACTTCATCGAGCTGTGCGAGCGGCTCACCGCCGACGACGAGCGCCAGTTCGAGGAGCTGTGGCGCCGCCTCGGCCTGTCCGTCGACTGGGCGCAGAACTACCAGACCATCGACGCCACCTCCCGCGCCGCGTCGCAGCGCGCCTTCCTGCGCAACCTCGCCCGCGGCGAGGCGTACCAGGCGGAGGCGCCGGGTCTGTGGGACGTGACGTTCCAGACCGCCGTCGCGCAGGCCGAGCTCGAGGCGCGCGAGTACCCCGGCTTCTACCACCGCGTCGCGTTCCACCGGCCCGACGGCAGCCCGCTGTACATCGAGACCACGCGCCCGGAGCTCATCCCCGCCGTGGTGGCGCTCATCGCCCACCCGGACGACGAGCGGTACCAGGGCCTGTTCGGCACCACCGTCACCTCCCCCCTGTTCGGCGTCGAGGTGCCGGTGCTCGCGCACCCGGCCGCCGCGATGGACAAGGGCGCCGGCATCGCCATGTGCTGCACCTTCGGCGACCTCACCGACGTGCAGTGGTGGCGCGAGCTGCAGCTCGCCACGCGCTCGGTCATCCAGCGCGACGGCCGCCTCTCCCGCGAGACGCCCGAGTGGGTCGCGGGCGGCCCGGGCGAGGCCCTGTACGCCGAGGAGCTCGCCGGCAAGACGACGTTCAGCGCCCGCAAGGCCGTCGTCGACGCCCTCCGCGAGTCGGGCGACCTCGACGGCGAGCCGTCGGCCACCCAGCGCATGACGAACTTCTACGAGAAGGGCGACAAGCCCCTCGAGATCGTCACCTCCCGCCAGTGGTACATCCGCAACGGCGGGCGCGACTGGGCGGCCCGTGACCTCAAGGCGGAGCTGCTCGCGCGCGGCAAGGAGCTCGACTTCCACCCGGACTTCATGCGCGTGCGCTACGAGAACTGGGTGAACGGCCTCAACGGCGACTGGCTCATCTCGCGCCAGCGCTTCTTCGGCGTGGCCGTGCCGCTGTGGTACCCGGTGACCGAGGCGGGCGACGTCGACCACGACCACCCGATCGTGCCGACCGAGGCGGAGCTGCCCGTCGACCCGACGTCGCAGGCCCCGGCCGGCTACGAGGAGTCGCAGCGCGGCGCGCCGGGCGGCTTCGTCGGCGACGCCGACGTGATGGACACCTGGGCGACGTCGTCCCTGTCCCCGCTGATCGTGTCCGGCTGGGAGCGTGACGCGGACCTCTTCGAGCGCGTCTACCCGATGGACCTGCGCCCGCAGGGCCAGGACATCATCCGCACCTGGCTGTTCTCCTCGGTGGTCCGCTCGCACCTCGAGTGCGGCGTCCTGCCCTGGAAGCACGCCGCCATCAGCGGCTGGATCCTCGACCCGGACCGCAAGAAGATGTCCAAGTCCAAGGGCAACGTCGTCACGCCGATGGGCCTGCTCGAGGAGCATGGCGCGGACGCGGTGCGGTACTGGGCTGCCGCCGCCCGCCTGGGCACGGACGCCGCGTTCGAGGTCGGCCAGATGAAGATCGGCCGCCGCCTCGCGATCAAGGTGCTGAACGCCTCGAAGTTCGCCCTGACGTTCGGCGTGGACCCGGAGACCGGCGCCGGCGAGATCGTGCTGGACCCGGCCCGCGTCACGGTCCCCCTGGACCGCGCGATGCTCGCCGGCCTGGCGGACGTCGTCGAGCAGGCCACCGCCGCGTTCGAGGCGTACGACCACACCCGCGCGCTGGAGGTCACGGAGACGTTCTTCTGGACCTTCTGCGACGACTACCTCGAGCTGGTCAAGGACCGCGCGTACGGCGCCGGCGCCGCGGCCACCGAGGTGACGGCCGAGACCGTGTCGGCACGCACGGCCCTCGCCCTCGCGGTGGACGCGCTGCTGCGCCTCCTGGCGCCGTTCCTGCCGTTCGCGACCGAGGAGGTCTGGTCGTGGTGGCGCACCGGCTCGGTGCACCACGCCGCCTGGCCGGTGGCCGCGCCGCTGCGCACGGTGGCCGGCGACGCCGACCCGGTGCAGCTCACCGCCGCCGGGCACGCCCTCGCGGCGCTCCGCAAGATCAAGTCGGAGGCCAAGGTCTCCATGCGCACGCCGATCCTCACGGCGTCCATGGCCGTGCCGGCCGCGATGCTCGACGGCGTCCGGTCGGCGCTGGACGACGTCCGCGGCGCCGGCCGCGCCACCGGCACCCTCGACGTCGTCGAGGCGGCCGAGGGCCAGGGCAACCCCGACGTGCAGGGCGGCATCGTCGTCACCGCGTCCGAGCTGGGCGAGCCCCCGGCCCGCAAGCCCAAGGCCTGACCCGCGCGAGGTAGTTCCGAACCCGCCGAGGTAGTCCCCGACTTGCCGAACTACCTCGGCAACTTCCGGACTACCTCGGCGTGGTGAACCGGTCGCCGTCGCCGCTCATCGTGGCGGCGACCTCCTTCGGCGTCCCGTCGTCGTGCCACCGCAGGGTCGCGCCGACGCCGTCCATCAGGTCCACGGACCCCTCGGGCGCGAACGTCAGGGCGGCGTCCTGCGCGATCGCCGCGCGCAGCAGGGCGGACGGCGCGGGCATCTCCTCCAGACCGTCGGTGACGCCGAGGTCCTCCAGGTCGGCGCGCGAGGTCGCGACGTGCATCGGGTCCGGCCCGATCCACAGCGTGCGGCCGCCGAGCAGCCCCGTGAGGTCCGGTCCCCCGACGCCGTTGCCCGGGGCCGTGAGCACCGCCGCGGCGTCGAGGGCGAGCTGCTCCGACAGCACGAGCGCCTTCACCTGCCCGCGGGAGAGCACCGCGACCACGTCGTCGACCGACGAGACCGCGCCCTCCTCCCGGCCCTGGTCCTGGCGGTACTCGGCGAGGACCACCTCGCGCCGGCGCTCCCGGTAGGAGTCGAGGGCGTCCTCGACGTTGGCCTCGAACGTGTCCGCGCGGACGCCCGGGCCCCGCCCGCCGCCCGAGACCTCGACGGTCCGCCGCGCGGTGTCCTGCCCGAGCTCGGCACGCACGAGGTTCACCGCCCGGACGTCGCCGGTGAGCAGCACGACCTCCGGGCGGCCCTCGGCCACGCGGCGGTCGATCTCCGCCGCCACCGCCGCGGCGTTGCGCTTCCAGGAGTCCTCGGCGCGCGACTCGATGATGGCGCGCTTGGTGCCGGTGCTGGAGGTCTTGCTGACCTCGTCGTTCGGGCCCTCGAACGTCTCGCGCGCCCCGCCGGGCCGGCCGACCGCGTCGCAGGGCCAGAAGTCCGCGCCGCTGCGGTCGACGGCGACGCACAGCGCGTCGACGGTCTCGTCGGCCGCCAGGGCGGCCTGCAGCAGCGCCGGGACGGGCAGCCAGACCCCCGTGGCCACGGCGGGCGGGTTGCGCAGCACGCGGTCCACCGCGACGCCGCCGTCCCCGGCGATGAGCACCCGGCCGTGCGCGCCGGCCACGCGCGTGGGCCGCAGCACCGCGGCCTCGAGGTCGTCCAGCACCCGGGTGGGTGCGGACTGTCGCTCGAGGGAACGTCGCACCGCCCGCCACCGGTTCGCGACGTCCCTGTCGCCCGCCTCGGCCGAGGGCGTCGCGTCCAGGTAGACGGTCGCGAACGGTCCGGGGCGGCCGACGAGGGGCTTGAGCCAGTCGATCTTCATCCGTGGATCCCCCTGATGTCGTCGTCGGCTGTGTCCTCCAGCGTGCGACGGAAACGCGGCGGACGCCACCCCTCGGCCCGGCGGTCCCGACCTCGCGCGCGAGGTCAGATCTCACCTCTTCAAGCGTAGGTGTCCAGGGGCGGCAGCTCGCCCTTGAGGCGCCCGGCGGCGTGCTCCTCGGCGATGCGCTCGTGGTGCCGGATCACCTCGGAGACGATGAAGTTGCGGAACTGCTCCGTGAACTCCGGGTCCAGGCCGGCGCCCGCCGCGAGGTCCTTGAGGCGGTCGACCTGCTGGCGGTCGCGAGACGGGTCGGCGGGCGGCAGCCCGCCCACCGCCTTGAGCTCGCCGACGCGTCGCGTCATCTTGAAGCGCTCGGCCAGCAGGTGCACGAGCGCGGCGTCGATGTTGTCGATGCTGGCGCGCAGGTCCAGGATCTCCTGGGGCATCCCGTCCGACGCGGGGCGCGGGGCGGGGTCCTGGGGGACGTCGTGAGGGGTGTCGGGCATGACTCGATCCTACGAGGCGCGCCGAGCGTGTAAGGTCCCACGTCGGCCCGAACGCCGACCGGAGACTGGTCGGGAACCGCCGGCCACCACCACGCGGCACGACGCCAGGGACGCACACCGCCCGCCCACGCCGCCCACCCGGAGAGAGAGCAGATGACGGTCGCGACGACGCCGAGCCTCGTGGACGTGCCCGAGGGCACGAGCATCAGCACGCTGCTGGCCGACCGGGTCGCCCGGACGGGCGACCGCACCCTCATCGAGCGTCGCACCGCGTCGGACGGCTCCTGGGTGCCGGTGTCCGCCGGCGAGTTCCAGGCCGACGTCATGACCGTGGCACGCGGGCTCGTCGCGCACGGCATCGAGCCCGGCGACCGCGTCGCGATCATGTCGCGCACCCGCTACGAGTGGACGCTCCTCGACTTCGCCGCCTGGGCCACCGGCGCCGTGGTCGTGCCCGTCTACGAGACGTCCTCCCCCGACCAGGTGCGCTGGATCCTCGAGGACTCCGGAGCCCGCCTGGTCGTGGTGGAGACGCCCGCGCACGCGGACGCCGTGCGCCAGGTGGACGACGAGCTGCCCGACCTCGAGGAGGTGCTCGTCATCGCGACCGGTGCCGTCGACGAGCTGCGCGAGGCCGGTGCGTCGGTCCCCGCGCGGGACGTCGCGGCCCGCCGCGACGCCGTGCGCCGCGACGACCTCGCCACGATCGTCTACACCTCCGGCTCCACGGGACGCCCCAAGGGCGCCGAGCTCACGCACGGCAACTTCGCGCACCTCGCGATGAACGCCCGCCTCGCCCTGCCCGAGCTTCTCGACTCGGACGGCGCGCGCACGGTGCTCTTCCTTCCCCTGGCGCACGTCTTCGCCCGCCTCATCCAGGTCGCGGTGATCGCCAGCGGCTCGGTGCTCGGCCACCTGCCCGACGTGAAGACGCTCACCGACGACCTCAGGACGTTCCGCCCCACGTTCCTGCTCGCCGTCCCCCGCGTGTTCGAGAAGGTCTACAACTCGGCCGAGCAGCGGGCCGCGTCGCGCACCCAGCGGCAGGTCTTCGGCTGGGCCGCGCGCGTGTCGGGCCAGTACTCGCGTGCGCTCGACACCGGACGCGTCCCGGTGACGCTGCGGGCCCGCCACGCGCTGGCCGACCGGCTGGTGCTGTCCCGGCTGCGCACCGCGATGGGCGGGAACCTGCGGTACGCGATCTCGGGCGGCGCGCCGCTCGGAGACCGCCTCGGACACTTCTTCCGCGGGGCCGGACTCACCGTGCTCGAGGGCTACGGGCTCACCGAGACGACGGCCCCGACCGCGGTGAACCTGCCTTCCGACCTGCGCATCGGCACGGTCGGCCCGCCGTTCCCCGGCACCTCGGTGCGGATCGACGACGACGGCGCGGTCTTCGTGGCGGGCCCGCACCTGTTCCGGGGCTACCGCGGACGCGCCGACCTGACCGCCGACGCGATGACGGACGGCTGGTTCCGCACCGGGGACCTGGGCGCCCTGGACCAGGGTCACCTGCGCATCACAGGGCGCACCAAGGAGATCATCGTCACCGCGGGCGGCAAGAACGTGGCCCCGGCGCCGCTGGAGGACCGGGTGCGCGCCCACCCCCTCGTGTCGCAGGTCGTGGTCGTGGGCGACAAGCGTCCGTTCATCGGCGCGCTCGTCACGCTGGACGCCGAGATGCTGCCCGGTTGGCTGGCCACGCAGGGCATCACGCCGATGTCGGTGGGCGCCGCGCGGACCGACCCCCGGGTGCTGGCGGCGCTCGACGCGGCGGTCGAGGAGGCGAACACGGCCGTCTCCCGGGCGGAGTCGATCCGCAAGTTCCGGGTGCTCGAGGGCGACTTCACCGAGGCGAACGAGTACCTGACGCCCTCGTTGAAGGTGAAGCGCGACCTGGTGCTGCGCGACTTCGCGGACGAGGTCGACGCGCTCTACGCCGGGTAGTGCTCAGGCGCTCTTCTCGCGGGGCGCGCGACGGCGGACGGGCGAGGTGCGCGGCACGAGCGTCGGGTTGACGTTCTCCAGCACGACCTCGCGGCTCACGACCACCCGCTCGACGTCGTCCCGGCTGGGCACGTCGAACATCACCTGCTGGAGGACCTCCTCCATGATGGCGCGGAGCCCGCGCGCCCCGGTGCCCCGCAGCAGCGCCTGTTCGGCGATCGCGTGGACGGCGTCCTGCTCGAACTCGAGCTCCACGCCGTCGATCTCGAACATGCGCTGGAACTGCTTGACGAGCGCGTTGCGCGGCTCGGTGAGGATCCGCACCAGCGCGTCGCGGTCCAGCGGGGACACGGACGCGATGACGGGCAGCCGCCCGATGAACTCGGGGATGAGCCCGTACTTCTGCAGGTCCTCGGGTCGCACCTCGGCGAACAGGTCGTCGTCGGCCGCGGTCTCCATGGGGGCGCTGAAGCCGATGCCGCGCTTGCGCGCGCGGGACGCCACGATGTCGTCGAGGCCGGCGAACGCGCCCGCCACGATGAACAGCACGTTCGTGGTGTCGATCTGGATGAACTCCTGGTGCGGGTGCTTGCGCCCGCCCTGCGGGGGCACCGACGCCGTCGTGCCCTCGATGATCTTCAGGAGCGCCTGCTGCACGCCCTCGCCGGAGACGTCGCGCGTGATCGACGGGTTCTCCGCCTTCCGGGCCACCTTGTCGACCTCGTCGATGTAGATGATGCCCGTCTCGGCCTTCTTGACGTCGTAGTCCGCGGCCTGGATGAGCTTGAGGAGGATGTTCTCGACGTCCTCGCCCACGTACCCGGCCTCCGTGAGGGCCGTGGCGTCGGCGATGGCGAACGGCACGTTGAGCATCTTCGCCAGCGTCTGCGCCAGGTAGGTCTTGCCGGTGCCGGTGGGCCCGATGAGCAGGATGTTGGACTTCGCGATCTCGACCGCGTCGTCGCCGTCGCGCTGGGCCTCGCCCGCCTGGACCCGCTTGTAGTGGTTGTAGACCGCCACCGCGAGGGCCCGCTTGGCCGGCTCCTGCCCGATCACGTACTGCTCGAGGAAGTCGAAGATCTCGCGCGGCTTCGGCAGCTCCGTGAGCCCCAGCTCCGCCGCCTCGCCGAGCTCCTCCTCGATGATCTCGTTGCACAGGTCGATGCACTCGTCGCAGATGTACACGCCGGGGCCGGCGATCAGCTTCTTGACCTGCTTCTGCGACTTCCCGCAGAACGAGCACTTCAGCAGGTCTGCGCCGTCACCGATCCGAGCCACCGGGAGCCTCCATCTCGTGAGTGCACGTCCTGAGTGCTTGGTCCTGAGTGCTTGGTCCTGCGTCCATTCCACACCACGGGGGCGTCGTTGTCAGCCGAGCAGCCCGGTGCGTCGTGTCGCGGGGCCCGCGATGTCTCCCTCGGGAGGTCGCGGGCCCCGTGAACGTGCAGGTCAGCGCGGCGCGAGAGCGGCGGGCTTGCGGCTCTCGAGCACCTGGTCCACCAGGCCGTAGTCCTTGGCCTGCGCGGCCGTGAGGATCTTGTCGCGCTCGATGTCCTCGCGCACCTGCTCCTCGGACTTGCCCGTGTGCGCCGCCAGCGTCGACTCCAGCCACTCGCGCATGCGGATGAGCTCGTTGGCGTGGATCTCGATGTCGGACGCCTGGGCGTAGCCGCCGCCCTCCATCGCGGGCTGGTGGATCAGCACGCGGGCGTTCGGCAGCGCGAGGCGCTTGCCCGGCTGGCCGGCGGCGAGCAGCACGGCCGCGGCGGAGGCCGCCTGGCCGAGGCACACCGTCTGGATCTGCGGCTTGATGAACTGCATCGTGTCGTACAGCGCCGTCATGGCCGTGAACGACCCCCCGGGCGAGTTGATGTAGATCATGATGTCGCGGTCGGGGTCCTGGCTCTCCAGGACCAGCAGCTGCGCCATGATGTCGTCCGCCGACGCGTCGTCGACCTGGACGCCCATGAAGATGATGCGGTCCTCGAACAGCTTGGTGTACGGGTCCTGGCGCTTGAAGCCGTACGCGGTGCGCTCCTCGAACTGGGGCAGCACGTAGCGCGACGTCGGAGCGCCGTGCGGGAGCGCGACGCCGCCGGGGCGCGCCGCGGCGCCCGCCAGGTTCTGGGCCCGCATAGCGAACTGGTACTCGTCTGAGTAGCTCACGGTGTTCTCCTCGGGTGGGAAGTCGGTGGGTTCCGGGGGCGGGTGGTCGGCGTCAGGAGCCCGACGCGCCGCCACCGCCCGAGACCGAGGCGGCGCTGGTGACCACGTGGTCGACGAAGCCGTACTCGAGGGCCTCGTCCGCGGTGAACCACTTGTCGCGGTCGTTGTCCTTGAGGATCGTCTCCAGCGACTGCCCGGTCTGCTCGGCCGTCAGCTCGGAGAGCACCTTCTTCATGTGCATGATCAGCTGGGCGCCGATCCGCACGTCCGTCGCGGTGCCGCCCACGCCGCCGGAGGGCTGGTGCATGAGCACGCGGGCGTGCGGGGTGATGTAGCGCTTGCCCTTGGTGCCCGACGAGAGCAGGAACTGCCCCATCGACGCGGCCATGCCCATCGCGATGGTCGCGACGTCCGGCTTGATGTACTGCATCGTGTCGTAGATCGCCATGCCGGCCGTGATGGATCCGCCGGGGCTGTTGATGTACAGCCAGATGTCCTTGTCCGGGTCCTCAGCGGCGAGCAGCAGCATCTGCGCGCAGATGGCGTTCGCGTTCTCGTCGCGCACCTCCGAGCCCAGCCAGATGATGCGCTCCTTGAGGAGCCGGTTGTAGATGGAGTCGTTGAGCCCGAGGCCCTGGCCGTCGGCGCGCGCCACCGGCGTCGCACCGTCCATCCGCAGCAAGTCGTTCACGTCCGTCTCCTTCGTCATCGCCGTCGATCGACCCTAACGTGCGGCAGCCACGCGAAACGTCCCGGTGGAGGGGCTTTTCGCTGCGGGCGCACACGACGACGCCGGCGGCGGTCTCGGCTCACGCCCCGTGCGCCTCGCACAGCGCCCGGGCGGCGCGCCGAGCGGTCGGGAACGGGTCCTTCGGCACGCCCGTCCCCGCCCCCGCCAGCGCCCCGTCGTGGAGCAGCAGCAGCGCGTCCGCCAGCTCGCCGGGACGTTCGAGCCCGGCTGCGCGGCACTCGGTCTCGAGGAGCTCCCGGACCCACGACTTCTGCCGGGCGACCTCGACGGCGACGGGCCGGTCGGCGTCGTCCACCTCGGCGCGCGCGTTGATCGCGGCGCAGCCGCGGCCGCCCTCGGCCGCCGACCACCCCTCGGCGGCGCCGAAGACCGCGAGCACCCGGCCGACGCCCGGCTCGGGGTGCGCCGCGAGGGCCCGGACCAGGTGTGCCTGCCACCGGGAGTCGCGGTCGCGCAGGTACGCCACCACGAGCCCCTCCTTCGAGCCGAAGCGGTCGTAGAGCGTCTTCTTCGTGACGCCCGCCTCCGCCGCGACGGTGTCGACGCCGACGGCGTGCAGCCCGCGGGCGTAGAACAGGCGCGACGCGGCCTCGAGGATCCGGCGCGCCGCCGGGGTGAGGGACGCCTGCCGCGGGGTCTGCTCGGTCACCCGACCCACGATACGGACCGGTCCACCCCCACGGACGACGCCGGCCCGCACCGTCCGGGGGGAC
>NZ_JBHTVC010000014.1:0-87627 GCF_042793275.1 Isoptericola sp. NPDC056578 | reverse complement strand
GGGCTCGCGGGCACCTGCTGCGCCACGGGCCGCGCCGCCGCGCCGGACGGAGCCGCCGAGGCGGACGGCACCGACGTGATCGGGCCCTGGGGCGCCGCCGCGGGGCGCGCGTCCTGGGCCGCGGCCGGGGCGCTGCCCAGCACGCTCTGCCGCTGCGGGGCGCCGACCGCCGCCGGCGCTCCACCGGCCACCGGCGCGCTCACGGCACCGAAGGCCGGGGACACCGGAGCCCACGCCGGGGACATGCCCCCGGAGGCTCCGGGCGCCGGGCTGTCAGAGGGCGGAAATGCCATTGAGAACACTCTCCAAGACGCTCAGAGACAGGCCCGAGTGGGAACTGCCGTGACCCGTGTGGACGTTCACCGGGGTCGAGGTGTGCACGGTGATGTGCCCCTCCTCCTGCATGTCCGCGACCAGGATGCGGACGACGCCGAGGGGCAGTCGCAGCAGCGCGGAGAGCTCCGCGATCGAGACGTAGGTGTGCGCGGCGTGCTGCAGGATCGCCCGCTTCTCCGGGGTGAGCCCGACGCTCGTGACGGCACCGGGCATCACCTCGACCAGCGCCTCGAGCGGCAGGTCGGACAGGGCGGATCGGACGCGGCCACCGGTCACCGCATAAGGACGCACCGTCGAGGCCTCGTAGCCGTCTGCCGAGTGCGCACCCAGAGAACCGAACGATGCGTGCGTCATGGTCGCGACCTCATCCCACCCGCGCGGAGCGCGTCGAGCCGTCCACCGGAAGGTTCCCGCGCATCTCCGAGATCAGCTGCGGGGTGAGCGTGGCCTCGGTACGGGAGACGAGCAGCGCCATCTCGTAGCCGATGAGCCCGATGTCGCAGGACGACTCGGCCACCACGGCGAGGACCGACCCGTTCGAGACGTTCATCAGGAAGAGGAACCCGTTGTCCATCTCGATGACGGCCTGCCGCACGTTGCCGCCGTCGAGCTGACGCGCCGCCCCGCGCGTCAGGCTCGACATGCCGGAGACGATCGCCGCGAGCTGGTCACCGCTGGTGCGGTCGAGCTGGTCGGACATCGCCATGAGCAGACCGTCCGCCGAGACCACCAGGGTGTGGCGGCTGCCCGGGACGGTGCGCACGAAGTTGTCGAGAAGCCACCCGAAGTTGGTCGCTTCAGTACTGAGGGTCACGCTTCCTCCTCGTCGATACGCCGAAGGCGCAGGTCACCGCTGGTGCGGCGCGGATCCAGGGACATCATTCACGGTAGGGGCGGCCTGCGTCGAGGCCCTGACGGCCCCGGCGTCGTTCCGGCCGCGGCTCGTGGCGGACTGGAACGCCGACAGTCGCGACCTCAGCTGCTCCGGGTCCCGCTCGATGCGGGCCGTGAACCGCTCGGTCGACGCTGTCGACTCCCCCGCCCGCTGGCGTCGCGCGAGGCCGCCGGCCTCGTTCGCGACCGTCGTCGGGCGGTACGTCTGCTCGTTCGTCGAAGTCACGTTCCCTTCCTGGAAGACGCCGCGCTGCAGCATCGTGGACATCTCCTCGTACAGGACGGCCGAGGCCATCCACTCCGACCGCGCCTCGACGGTGTCGGGGACGAAGTGCGGGTCCAGCGGGTCGTACCCCGCCGGCTCCGTCGGGCGCAGCGGCAGCACCGAGCCGCCGTACGACGTCGCCGCCGAGGGCGCCGGGTCGTCGACCGGCGCGTGCCGCGGTGCGTCGTCCTGCGGTGTCTCGTACGCGTGGGCCGCCCCGAAGGCCGGTGCCTCGGCCCGGGTCGGCTCCGGCGCGGCCTGGGGGGCCGGCGGGAACGGCGACGCGGTCGGGGCCGCCGGGGCCGCCGGGGCCGCCGGGGCCGCGGGCTCCTCTGCCGAGGGCTTGCGTCCGAACAGGCCGCGCTTGCGACCGCCCTGCGTCGGCGCCTCGCGGCCGGCACGACGTCCCGGCAGGTCGGCGATGAGGTCCTCGAACGGCGGCAGCTCCTGGAACGCGTCCCGCCCCTGCGCCTCCGTCGGCGCGAGCGAGTCCGTCGGCGCGAACGGGCCCGAGGACGGGGGCGTCACCGGGTCGAACGACGGCCCGGGGACGGGAGCCGAGACCGGCCCCGCCGCAGGCTCCGTGACCTCGCGCACGACCGGGTCGAACGACGACGCCACGGGCTCCGTGTAGGGGACGGGCGCGGGCTCGTGCCGGACCGGCTCCACGACCGGAGGCGCGGGCTCGACCGGGGCGGCGGGCGCGACGTCCCGCGTCGGCAGCGCCACGGCGGGCGCCGCCTCGGTGGCCGGTCGGTACGGCTCCGGCTGCACGGGCGCGAACGGCTCCGCCGCAGCCGATTCGACGGGCGCGTCGACGGGCGGATCGACGGGCACCGGCGCGGGCGCGGCCGCGAACGGGACGTCCTGCACGGAGACCGGCGCGACGGGCTCGACGAGGGCCGGCGGCAAGGGCGCCGGCGCGGCCGGCGTCAGGGGGGCGAGCTCGTCCGGGAGGGCCGCAGGGTCCTCCGTCACCGCGTCGAGCTGCAGCGTGCTCTCGGTCTCGGAGACGTCGAGGGACCCCATCGAGCGGAAGCTCGAGAACAGGCCCGCCCGCTGGTCGACGCCGAGGACCGGTGCCGACACCGGCTCCGGCTCGGTGACGGGCTCGGGCTGCGCGCGGTGCCGGCTCGGCAGCGAGCCCGCCGAGGCCTCGACCTCCGCCGGCGGCCGCCAGGAGTCGGTGGTCGTCTCGTCCACGAGGTCCGGGAGGTCCGGCGTCGCGAGCGGCGGCAGCACGATCGGGCCCGTGTCCGGCCGCGTCACGGCGTCACCGGAACCGACGCCGGAGCGCCGCCGGCGGGGCATGCCGATCGACGTCGTGCCGTCGGTGAGCGCGTCCAGGTCGACGGGCACCGCGGCCGGCGGCTCGGGCTCGACCGGGAGGGCCGCCTGCGCCACGGGGGCGACCGGGGCGACCGCCGGGGTCGGCATCGTGGGGGGCTCCACCGCGTCCGGGACCCCGAACGACGGGGCGGGCTCCGCAGCCTCGAAGGGCACCGCGGCGACCGGCCCGGAGGTGTGCTCCTCGAACGCCTCCGCGATCTGGCCGCCGAGGTCGGCCGCGGCGTTCTGCGTGGCCGCCTCCAGCGGGTCGGTCGGCTGCGGGAGCGGCAGCGCGTCGTCGGGCAGGAACAGCTCCGTCGGGAAGACGACGGTGACCTCCGTGCCCGACCCCGACGCCCCGGTCTGGAACCGGACCTGCGCGTTGAGGCGGTCGGCCAGGCGGCCGACCACGAAGAGGCCGAGGCGCTGGGCGCCGACCGCGTCCGACGCGGAGCGGCTGGAGACCTTGATGTTCGCGTCCGCGAGCTCCTCGGGGCTCATGCCGAGCCCGTGGTCGCGGACCATGACGACGACCCCGCGCTCGTCGCGCGACGTCGACACCTCGACGGGCGTGTGCGGCTCGGAGAACATCGTCGCGTTCTCCAGCAGCTCCGCCAGCAGGTGCGCGGAGCTCAGCGCGTTGTGGCCGAGCATGTGCGGGTCCACGCCCAGGTCGAGGCGGACGCGGTCGTAGAGCTCGATCTCGGACGACGCGGTACGCACGACGTCGGAGATCGGCATCGGGTTGCGCACGCGACGGCCCGAGTCGATACCGGCGAGCACCAGGAGCGACTCGGCGTTACGGCGCATTCGCGTGGCCAGGTGGTCCAGGCGGAAGAGGTTCGACAGCGTGCTCGGGTCCTCCTCGGACCGCTCGAGCTCGTCGAGGAAGGAGAGCTGGCGGTTGAGCAGCACCTGGTCGCGGCGGGCCACGTTGACGAACATCTCCGCGATGGAGCCGCGGAGCGCCGCCTGCTCGCGCGCGACGACCATCGTGGTCTCGTTCACCTCGTTGAACGCGGCCGCGAGACGCCCGATCTCGTCGCTCGACTCGACCGGCACCTGCACGAGGTCGATCGACGGCGCCTGCCCGGGCACGGCCATCTGCTCCACCATGCGGGGCAGACGGTCGCGCACCTCCGCCGTCGCGGAGGTCAGGCGGGCCAGCGGCTGCACGATGCGGCGCGCGATGAGCAGCGCCAGCAGGAACGACACGAGCACGACACCGAACGCCGCGGCTCCGGTCAGCAGCGCGGCCGTCTGGGCGCTGCCCGCGAGGTCCTTCGAGTACTCGACCACACCGTCGCGGGTCTCGTCGCGCACCGGCTGCGTCGATTCGACCCAGCCCTGCGAGAGCTCGTTCCACTGGCTCGCGACCTCGGGGTCGATGCCGGAGAAGTTCAGGTACCGCAGCTGGAGGCGGGCCCGGTCGAGGTCCGCCTCGTAGCCGGGCACCTCGAGCCCGCCCGGGATCAGGTCGAGCTGCTCCTGCGCGGTCGCGATCAGGGCGTCGGTGGTCTGCAGCAGGCTCACCATGCGGCCGTTGAGGTCCGACGGCGGGGCATCGCCCTGCGCGAGGAAGTTCAGGGCCGCGCCGGCGACCGGTCGCTCCATGGTGTTGGCGAGCATCGCCTCGTCGAGGGAGACGTAGGCGTTGATGCGGCGCGTGAGGCCGGCGTCGTCGCTGCTCTGCGCCACGGCGCGCGGGACGTCGAGCGCGTTCTCGCTCAGCGCGGTGTACCGCTCGGTCGCGCGCGACTCCGAGAGCTGGCCGGAGATGACGTTGCGCTGCAGGTCGTCGAGGACCGTGCGGTCGCGGAGCGTCCGGTTCACCGCGTCCTGCACGTTGGTGGGCAGCGCGCTGATGTCGAGCACCTCGAGCGCCTCGTCGCGCTCGTCGAGCGCGCGGTCGGTCGCCTCCTGCGCCTCGACGAGCGCCTTCTTGGCGCCCGGGATCCCCTTGTCGGCAGCGATGTTCGTGGCGCGCTCCGCGGCCACGGCGGAGCCGGCCTCGTCCTGCAGCTGCAGCGACTCCATGAGGGCCGCGGTCTGCTCGGCGCTGCGGTTCTCCTGCAGCGACTGCCAGGTGATCCAGCCCGCCGTCAACGCCAGGACGAAGATCGGCACGGCGAGTGTCGCAAGAATCTTCCCGCGAACGCCCAACCTGCGGAGCATCTGAACCTCTCTCCAACACTGTTCGTCGAGGCGGCCGGCCGTCGCCGTCCGATCCTCGGGTGGGTGCCATCACGTCCGGCACCACCCCCCGCGCCCGGCTGGGCTTCCAGGCACGCGAGTAGGCTCCATCGGTGTGCGAGCGGTCACGATATCGGCACCTGGCGGTCCAGGGAAACTCACCCTATCCCTCGTCAACCTGGGCAAACCGGGCCACGGCGAGGTTCTGATCGATGTGGCCGCTGCGGGGGTCAACCGCGCTGACCTGCTGCAACGTGCCGGAAACTACCCTCCGCCGGCCGGCGCTCCCGAGTGGCCGGGCCTGGAGATCTCGGGTACGGTCCGCGCGCTCGGGCCGGGGGTGACCACCTGGGCGCCCGGTGACCGCGTGGTCGCGCTGCTCGAGGGCGGGGGCTACGCCGAGCAGGTCGTGGCGCGCGCCAGCCAGCTGCTGCCGCTGCCCGACGGCGTCGACCTCGTCGACGGCGCCGCGCTGCCGGAGGCCGTCTGCACCGCCTGGACCAACCTCGTCGACACCGGCCGGCTGCACGCCGGCGAGACGCTCCTGGTGCAGGGCGGCTCGGGCGGGGTCGGCAGCGTCGCGATCCAGCTCGCCGCAGCGCTCGGGGCGCGCGTGGTCGCCACCGCGGGCGGCCCGGACCGCGCGGCCCGCTGCGTCGAGCTCGGCGCGGACGTCGCCGTCGACCATCGCACGCAGGACGTCGTGGCCGCGGTGCGCGACGCGACCGACGGGCGCGGGGCCGACGTCGTGCTGGACGTGCTCGGGGGCGGCGGGCTCGCCGACAACGTGCGCGCGCTCGCCCCCGGCGGCCGGCTCGTCGTCATCGGGCTCCAGCAGGGACGCCGGGGCGAGCTCGACCTCAACGCCCTCATGGCCAAGCACGCGTGGGTCACCGGGACCCTGCTGCGCCCGCGCAGCGCCGAGGAGAAGGCGGCGCTGGTCGCGACCGTGTGCGAGCGGGTGTGGCCCCTCGTCGCCGACGGCCGGGTCCGGCCCGTGGTGCACGCCCGGGTGCCCTTCGCCGAGGCACCGGCCGCGCACGAGCTGCTCGAGTCCGGCGCCGTGTTCGGCAAGGTGCTGCTGGTGCCCTGACGCCCTCGATCGCCGTCCGGCCGGCCCGACCGGCCCTTGTCCGTCCCGTGGGCCACACTGGGGAGCATGACCGAGAGCGACGACGGCACTCGCGACACCGACGACACGGCTCCGCGCGTGGTCACCCCGGACGGGGAGGCCACCGGGCCCGAAGGGGTCGCCGCCCCCGCCGAGGAGGTCGCGCCGGCGGAGGAGTCGTCCCGCATCGAGGAACCCGCCAAGGTGATGCGCATCGGCGGCATGATCAAGCGGCTGCTCGACGAGGTGCGCGACGCCCCGCTCGACGACGCCGCCCGCACCCGGCTCGCCGAGATCCACGAGCGCTCCCTCACCGAGCTGGAGGAGGGCCTCTCGCCCGACCTCGTCGAGGAGCTGCACCGCATCACGCTGCCGTTCTCGGACGAGGGCGTGCCGTCGGACGCCGAGCTGCGCGTGGCGCAGGCCCAGCTGGTCGGCTGGCTCGAGGGCCTGTTCCACGGCATCCAGACGGCGCTGGTCGCCCAGCAGATGGCCGCGCAGGCGCAGCTCTCGCAGATGCGGCGCGCGCTGCCGCCCGGGGCGCACCCTGCACCGTTCGGCCCCGGTGGGCCGGCGGGCCCGGGGCAGCCGGGCCAGCCGGGGCAGGACGACCGGCGCCCCTCCCCCGGTCAGTACCTGTAGGGCCGCCGAGGGACCGCCGTCAGGACCGCGCCGTCATGGCGATCGCGCCGGAGACGAGCGCGAGGCCGGCCAACTCCGGCCAGGTGGGCACCTGTCGCAGCACGACCGCGCCGACGAGGACGGCGGTCGCGGGCAGGAGGGCGAGCAGCACCGAGAACGTGGCCATGCCGACCCGGCGCAGCACCACCTGGTCCAGCACGTACGGGACGACGGACGAGCAGATCGCCACGACCAGCAGGAACAGCAGCAGGGGCGGGTCGGTCACGACCTCGGGCGTCGACCACGCGAAGAACGGCGCGAAGGCGACGGCGCCCGCCGCCATGCCGACCGCGAGCCCGTCGACACCGGACCCGGCGTGGGCGACGCGCTTGCCCAGGACGATGTAGCCGGCCCAGCACGCGGCGGCCACGAGGACGGCGGTCAGCCCGATCACGGCGTCCTCGCGCGGGATCCCGGAGCCCAGGGTGACGCCCGCGAGCAGCACCACGCCGGCCGCCGCCACCACGATGGCCGCCCGCTCCTGCCAGCCGCGCCCCGTGACGGCGGCGACCGCCACCGGGCCGAGGAACTCGATCGCGACGGCGACCCCGAGGGGCAGGTGGTCGACGGCCACGTAGAACACGACGTTCATCGCCGCGAGGACGACGCCGAACAGCGCGGCCGCGACGAGGTCCCGGCGGGTCCAGCGTCGTCGCCACGGGCGCCGCCACGCGAGGAGGACGACGGCGGCGAGGGCGATGCGCCACCAGCCGACGGTCGGCGCCCCCAGGCGGTCGAAGAGGCCGACCGCGACGGCCGCGCCCGCGTACAGGGTGAGCCCCGAGACCAGGAACAGCGCGGGGGCCGGCACGCGGTCCAGCGCTCCGCGCGGGGAGGGGGCGGCGGTCGACACTCCCGGAGCATACGGGCGCAGCACATCCGGCCCGAACCCGCGACGGGGAGGACTCCCCACCCACGATGTGGACGGGACGTGGACGACCCCTGGACGTCACGTGCGCACGCGCCCTACGCTCGCGGGGCTGTCAGGCCGGCGCGCGACAACGCGCGCTCGCGGAGCCATCGGCCCGCCGCCCTCCCCATCGACCCTGTGAGGCCGTCATGTCCTTCCCGGACGCCATCAAGTCCGTCTTCTCGCAGTACGCCACGTTCTCCGGCCGCGCGCGTCGCTCCGAGTTCTGGTTCTGGTACCTGTTCGTGGTGCTCGTCTTCCTGGTCGAGGGCGTCCTGCTCGGCATCGCCGGCAACGCCACGCTCGACCCGGCGACCCGCACCTACGGCGCGGCCTTCTACGTCGTCTCGGGCCTGATGAGCCTCACCGGGCTGGCCTTCGTCCTGCCGACGCTCGCCGTGATGGTGCGCCGCCTCCACGACCAGGACAAGTCGGGCTTCTTCTGGTTCATGACCTTCATCCCGCTGGCCGGCCCGATCATCATGCTGGTCTTCTACGTGACGGCCGGCACCGTGGGGCCGAACCGCTTCGGCGCGGACCCGAGGGGGCTGCAGGCCACCCCGGCCGCGCCGTACGGCGCGCCGGTCCCCCCGCCCGCGGTCTGACCGCGGCGGGCGGACGACGCACGACGACGGCGGTCCGGGCGGGTGCCCGGGCCGCCGTCGTCGTCCGTGCGTGCGGTGCGTCCCTCGCGGGCCGTCAGCCCTTGACCGCGCCCGCGAGCATCCCGCGGACGAAGAACCGCTGGAGCGCGATGAACACGATCAGCGGCACGACCATCGCGATGAACGCTCCGGCGGTGAGCAGGTACCAGTCCCCTCCTCGCGTGCCGGCCAGCTCCGCGATCTTCACCGTCAGCGGCTGATACTCGGGGGCGGCGAACGTCAGGCCGACGAGCAGGTCGTTCCACACCCACAGGAACTGGAAGATGCCGAACGACGCGATCGCCGGGACCAGCAGCGGGAACAGCACGCGGAAGAAGATCTTGACGTGCCCCGCCCCGTCGACGCGGGCCGCCTCGACGAGGGACGCCGGGATGTCCTTCATGAAGTTGTGCAGCAGGAAGATCGCCAGCGGCAGCGCGAAGATCGAGTGCGAGAGCCACACCGTCCAGAAGCTGCCGTTGACGTTCCAGTCGACGTAGTCCGCCAGCAGCGGCACCAGGGCGATCTGCAAGGGGACGACCTGCAGCGAGAAGACGGCCACGAACAGGAAGTTCCGGCCCGGGAACTTGATCCACGCGAACGCGTACGCCGCGAGCAGCGAGAGCGTGATCGGGATGAGCACCGCGGGGATCGTGATGACGAACGAGTTCACGAAGAACGTGGACAGGTCGTTGCTGTTCCCGTACAGCGCCTCGTTGTAGTTGTCCATCGTGAACTGGGCGTCCCCGGTGAACAGGTCGCCGAACACCGTCCACCAGCCCGTGCGGCGGATGTCCTCCTGCGGGCGGAACGACGTGATGAGCAGCCCGAGCGACGGGATCGTCCACAGGATGGCGATGATGATCGCGATCCCGGACGCCCACGGGGAGCTGAGCTTGCCCTTGGTGGCGATCGCCCGGCGCTCCAGGCGCGAGAGCTTGCGGACGCCCGCCTGAGGGACGTCGTCGTCGAGAGCGGAGCCGGCGACGGCCTGGCCGGGGGTGGGGGTCGAGGTCATCGGATCTCCTCCGACTTGCGCATCTGCCGCACGTTGTACGCGATGATCGGGATCACCAGGATGAACAGGACCACGGCGAGCGCCGCCGCCAGTCCCTGGTTCCCCTGCCGGAACGCCTGCGTGTAGAACTCGTTGGCCACCACCTGGGTGCCGAACTGGCCGCCCGTCATCGTGCGGACGATGTCGAAGGCCTTGAGCGTGCCCATGGCGATCGTGGTGAGCACCACCACGAGGGCGGGCCGGATGCTCGGCACCGTGATGTAGCGGAACATCCCGAAGCCGTGCAGCCCGTCGAGGCGGGCGGCCTCGACGATGTCGTCCGGGATGGCCTTGATCGCCGCGGACAGCACCGTCATCGCGAACCCGGTCTGGATCCAGATCATCACCACGATGAGGAACCAGGTGTTCCACGGCTGGCCGATGAGGAACTGCTGGGGTGGCAGGCCGACCCACACCAGCAGCTGGTTGAGCAGCCCGATCTGGTTGATGTTCGCCTGGTCGGGACGGAACTCGTAGACGAACTTCCAGATGATCGAGGCGCCGACCATCGAGATCGCCATCGGCACGAACACGAGCGCCTTGGCGAGCTTCTCGAACCGGGTGCGGTCGACCAGCACCGCGTACCCGAGGCCGATGACCGCGCTCAGCAGGGGCGCGAGGATCACCCAGGCGGCGGTGACCAGCAGCACCTGCTGGAACTGGCTCTGCGTGAACGCCGTGACGTAGTTGTCGAGCCCGATGAACTCGGTGCCGTTGCGGTTGAAGAAGGACTGCCAGAGGGTGATCAGGCCGGGGCGGAGCAGCCCGTACGCGAGGAAGAGCAGCGGCACGCCGACGAAGCCGGCCGCCACCACCCACGACGGGATGCGCTTCGGCCGGTCCACCAGGAACAGGATGAGGCCCATCACCGCGGCGAAGAGCACCACGGCGACCACCATGAGCAAGAACTTCTGCCCCGTGGTGTCAGGCTCGAGCAACCAGGTCATCGATGACCTCCTCGAGGAGTCGGGACGGAGACGCGAGCGGCGCGCGGTCCGGGGACGTCCGACGACGCCCCCGGACCGCGCGGTCGAGCGGGATCACGCGGCGAGCCGGCTCACTTCGGCCAGGACGCCTCGATCTTGTCGGTGACCTCCTGGGTGCTCGACCCGGTCAGCCAGTTCACGATGCCGGTCCAGAACGTGCCGGCACCCACCTCGCCTGGCATGAGGTCGGACGCGTCGAACGCGACGACCGTGTTCGGGTCGGCCAGCACCCCGGCGACGTACTGGTCGAACTCCGTGGAGAGGTTGTTCGGGTCGAGCCCGTTGTTGGCGCTGACCCAGCCGCCGTCCGGGGTGGACAGGGCCTTCTGGTTGGCCCAGTCCGCGCTGGAGAGGTAGGTCTGGAAGGCCTGCACCTCGGGCCGGTCGTTGAACGCCGCCACGAACTCGCCGCCGCCGAGCATCGGCTTGACGTCGGTCTGGTCGGTGGGCAGGTAGAAGGCGAAGACGTCGCCGTCCTCGGACACCTCGGTGCCCTCCGGCCACTGCGTCTGGTAGAAGTTCGCCGCCCGGTGCATCCAGCACTGCTGGTCGAGGATGCCGTTGCCCGCGTCGGTCCACGACTGCGTCGCGATGGAGTCGACCCCGCCGAGGCCCGCGTTGACGTAGTCCGGGTTCTTGAGGATCTCACCCGCCGTGTCCCACGCCTTGACGACCTTGGGGTCGTTGAACGGGATCTCGTGGGTGTACCACTTCTCGTAGTCCTCGACGCCCGCGGTGCGGAGCATCATGTCCTCGATGAAGTCGGTGCCCGGCCAGCCGGTCGCGTCACCGGACTCGACGCCCGCGCACCAGACCTGGCCGCCGGTGTCGTCGTGGATCTTCTGGGTGAGGTCCATCAGCTCGGTCCACGTCTGCGGCACCTCGTAGCCGGCGTCGGAGAACATCGACGGCGAGTACCAGACGAACGACTTCGCGTTGGCGCCCAGCGGCGCGGAGTAGAAGGTGCCGTCGACCGTGCCGTAGCCCTTCCAGGTCTCGTTCCAGAACTCGTCCACGTTCTTGGCGGTGGCGTCCGGGGCCGGCTGGATGGCGTCCGGGTAGTCCTTGACGATCGTGTTGAGCAGGCCCGGCTGCGGCAGGTACGCGATGTCGGGCGCGTTGCCCGCCTTGATGCGGACCAGCAGCTGCGCCTCGAACTCGCGCGACGCCTCGTAGTCGATCTTGACGCCCGTGCACTCGGTGAACGCCTTGTACGAGTCCTGCTGGGTGGCGCCCTCCGGGTCCACGATCGACGTGTAGACGCTCACCGTCTTGCCGTCCAGGTCGCCGAACTCGTCGTAGGCGGAGCAGTCGATCTCCGCGCTGGAGGCGCTGGTCTCCTCCTCGCCGACACCACCCTCGCCGTCGGGGTCGCTGCACGCCGCCAGCACGAGCGCGAGGCCCGCACCGCCTGCCGCCAGCGCCAGTACGCGTCGCCGCGCCGTCGTCGTTCGTCTGGTCATTGCCGAGCTCCTCCACTGCGTCGTGGTCCACGGAGGTGTTCCCGCCGATCGGCGGCCCGTGATCCCCTGGTCCCCCTGACCGGGATACTGCCTCCCTCCAGAGTTCACCGCACCCCCACCTGCAGGTGCAAGTTCCTGCAAGTCGTTTCACGGTCACGACTCGGTGACGATTCGTGACACCCTGGGACCCGGACCCCCGTCACGTACCTTCCGAGAGGACCGCCATGATCGAGCTGAGGAGCCCGCGAGAGATCGACCAGATGCGCCCCGCGGGGAGCTTCGTGGCCGAGGTGCTCACGGCTGTCCGCGACGCCGCCGACGTCGGGGTGAACCTCCTCGAGCTCGACGCCGTCGCGCACCGGATGATCCGCGACCGCGGCGCCGAGTCCTGCTACATCGACTATCACCCGTCCTTCGGCGCGATGCCCTTCGGCAAGGTGATCTGCACGTCCGTGAACGACGCCGTCCTGCACGGGCTGCCCCACGACTACGCCCTGCGCGACGGGGACCTGCTGACGCTCGACTTCGCCGCGTCGGTCGACGGCTGGGTGGCCGACTCGGCCGTCTCGTTCGTGGTCGGCACCTCTGCCTCGCCGCAGCGCGCGGCCGCGGACGCCAAGCTCATCGAGACCAGCGAGGCGGCGCTCGAGGCCGGGATCGCCGCCGCCACCGTCGGCAACAAGGTCGGCGACATCTCCGCCGCGATCGCCAAGGTGGCGCGGGGCGCGGGCTACGAGATCAACACCGACTTCGGCGGCCACGGCGTCGGGCGCACCATGCACGGCGACCCGCACATCCCGAACGACGGCCGCGCCGGCCGCGGCTTCCCGCTCAAGCCGGGCCTCGTCATCGCCATCGAGCCGTGGTTCCTCGAGACCACCGACGAGATCTTCACCGACCCCGACGGGTGGACCCTCCGCTCCGCCGACGGCTCCCGCGGCGCCCACAGCGAGCACACCATCGCCGTCACGAACGACGGCCCGGTCGTCCTCACCGCGCGGGGCTGACCCCCCGGGGCAGAGAGAGGAGCACCGGCACGACGCCGTCCTCGGCGACCGTCCCGGTGACCTCGTCCGCGGCCGCCCGCACGACGGCGTCGGCGTGCCCCATGGCGACGCCGCGACCGGCCCAGCGCAGCATGTCGACGTCGTTGCGCCCGTCGCCGACGGCCACGGTGTCCGCGGGGTCGACGCCGAGCCGCTCGCGCAGCCGCTCCAGGCCGGACGCCTTCGTGACGCCCTTCGGGGCCACGTCCATCCAGGCCGTCCAGCCGACGGCGTAGGTGACGTCGCCCAGCCCGATCCGGGCGGCCATCGCGCTGAACTCCTCGGGCGTCCGCTCGGGGCTGCGGATGACGACGCGCGTCACCTCGCGCGCCCACAGCTGCTCGAAGTCGACGACCTGGTGGACACCGTCCAGCTCGCCCTCGGGGAACAGGGCGTTCATGCGGAAACCGACGCCGATGTCCTCGACGGCGTAGCGAGCGTCGGGAAGCTCCTCGCGCAGCAGGCGCAGCGCCGGCCCCGGGTCGAAGGTACGCACCTCGTCGAGCTCCCAGCCGTCCGGGTGCCCGGGGTCCAGGCGCACCGTCACCGCGCCGTTGGAGCACACCATCCAGCCGGTCGTGATGCCGAGCAGCTCCGCCACCGGCGTCATCGCGATGAGCGACCGGCCCGACGACAGCACCACGTGGTGCCCCGCCGCCTGGACCGCCGCGACGGCGTCGCGCACCGCGGGCGACAGGCCGCCGTCGTACCCGAGCAGGGTGCCGTCGATGTCGAGGGCGACGAGCCGCCGGGTGGCCTGCTGAGCCGGCTGCCCGCTCACGCGACCGGCTCGAGCACCTCGAGGCCGCCCAGGTAGGGCCGCAGGCCCTCGGGCACGCGGACCGAGCCGTCGGCCTGCTGGTGGTTCTCGAGGATGGCGACGATCCAGCGGGTGGTGCCCAGCGTGCCGTTCAGCGTGGCGACCGGTCGCGTGGTGCCGTCGACGGTCCGCTCGCGCACGCCCAGGCGGCGGGCCTGGAACGTGGTGCAGTTCGACGTCGAGGTGAGCTCGAGGAAACGCTCCTGGGTGGGCAGCCACGCCTCGCAGTCGAACTTGCGCGCGGCGGAGGTGCCGAGGTCCCCCGCGGCGGTGTCGATGACGCGGTAGGGCAGCTCGACCTTGGCGAGCATCGCCTCCTCCCAGGCCAGCAGGCGCTGGTGCTCGGCGGCCGCGTCCTCCGGGTCGCAGTAGCTGAACATCTCGACCTTGTGGAACTGGTGCACTCGGATGATCCCGCGGGTGTCGCGGCCCGCGGCGCCGGCCTCCCGGCGGTAGCAGGCGCTCCAGCCCGCGTACCGCTTCGGGCCCGCCGAGAGGTCGATGATCTCGTCCGCGTGGTAGCCCGCGAGCGCCACCTCGCTGGTGCCGACCAGGTACAGGTCGTCCTTCTCCAGGTGGTACACCTCGTCCGCGTGGCTGCCGAGGAAGCCGGTGCCGCGCATGGTGTCCGGCTTGACCAGCGTCGGGGTGATCATCGGCGTGAAGCCCGCACCCACCGCCTGGTCGACCGCCGCGTTGAGCAGGGCCAGCTCGAGGCGCGCCCCGATGCCGGTGAGGAAGTAGAACCGCGAGCCCGACACCTTGGCGCCGCGCGCGGTGTCGATCGCCGCGAGGCCCTCGCCCAGCTCCAGGTGGTCGCGCGGGGCGAAGCCCTCGGCCGCGAAGTCGCGCGGCGTGCCGACCTCCTTGACGACGACGTAGTCGTCCTCGCCCCCGGGCGGGGCGCCCTCGACGACGTTCGCGATGCCGTAGAGGAGCTCGTCGAGCTGCTTCTCGGCGCCCGACGCCTCCGCCTGGCGCGCCTTGACCTGCTCCGCGAGGTGCTTGGTGCGGGTCAGCAGCTCGGCCTTCTCCTCGCCCTGCGCCTGGGCGACCTTCTTGCCGAGCGCCTTCTGCTCGGCGCGCAGCGACTCGAACTCCGTGAGGGAGGAGCGACGGCGCGCGTCGGCGTCGAGCGCCGCGTCCACGAGGGCGGGGTCGTCGCCGCGGGCCAGCTGGCTCGCACGGACGACGTCGGGGTTGTCGCGCAGCAGTCGGAGGTCGATCACGCCCGCAAGCCTAACGGCCGGGCCGCGCACGGCCCCACGGATATCCGCGGTGGTCCGCGGTGCCGGACTACCTCGGCGGGTCCGGTGCTACCTCGGCGGGTTCGGTGCCACCTCGGCGTGAGATGGGCGACTTCGCCGGGTCCGGCAGCCCGATCCGTCGTAGGTTGCCGTCATGCCGGACGAGTACGCGGAGATCGTCGCGCTGGTCGTCGCGCTGGCCCTCGTGCTGAGCGCGCTCGCCGCGACGTTGGTGCTGTGGCGCAGGGCCCGCACCCGAGAGCACGTCCTCGCGGCGCGGGACGCCGGGCGCGCGCAGGAGGGCGAGGCCCGCGGGATGCGGCTCGCCGTCGTCATCAACCCCTCCAAGGAGGGCGCGGCGGACGTGCGCGCCGTCGTGGAGCGGGTGTGCGGCGACGCCGCCCTGCCCGACCCCCTGTTCTACGAGACCACGGTGGACGACCCCGGCACCGGCCAGGCCCGGCGGGCGCTGTCCGACGGGGCGGACGTCGTGGTCGCCGCGGGCGGGGACGGCACCGTGCGGGCCGTGGCGGAGGTCCTGGCCGGCACCGGCCGACCGATGGGCCTCATCCCGGTCGGCACCGGGAACCTGCTCGCCCGCAACCTCGACCTGCCGCTCACGTCGGTGACCGACGCGGTCGCCATCGTCCTGGGCGGCACCGACCGCGCCATCGACGTCGGCCGCGCCCGGGTCAGCGAGTTCGCCCCCGACGCCGAGCCCCTCGTCGACGGCGACCCCCACCAGGCGCACCTCTTCCTCGTCATCGCGGGTCTGGGCTTCGACGCCGCGATGGTGGCCGACGCGGACGACCAGCTCAAGGCCAAGGTCGGCTGGGTGGCCTACTTCCTCGCCGGGGCGCGGCACCTGCACGGCCGGCGGATGCGCGCGACCATCCGCCTCGACGACGGCGAGCCCGTCGAGGCGCGGCTGCGCAGCATCATGGTCGGCAACTGCGGCCGGCTGCCGGGCGGCATCACGCTGCTGCCCGACGCCGTCATCGACGACGGCGAGCTGGACGTCGCCGCCATCGACACCCGCGGCGGCCTGGCCGGGTGGGCGCAGCTGTTCGGCGAGGTCGTGGCGCAGGGCCTCGGCGTGCGCAACGACCTGCCCGGCAAGATCGGCCGGATCGACCACACCCGTGCCCGCCGCGCGGTGATCCGGGTGGACGACGGCGAGCAGGCGCAGGTGGACGGCGACCCCCTGGGCAACGCGGTCGAGCTGGAGACCTGGGTCGAGCCCGGCGCGCTCGTGGTCCGGACGGGATGATCGCGTGAACGTCCGGCGTCCCGCGGCGACCACGCGGCCCCCGCGACCGGGCGGTGCATAGGCTGGCCCGCGTGATCCGCCCCGCCCGCGCGCTCGTCGCGTCGACGTTCGCCCTGCTCGCCGCCCTCCTGCTCGGAGCGCCGGCGGCGTCCGCGGCCCCGGCGCCGGCGGACGCCGAGCCGCCGGAGACCCCCCTGGTACTCGCCGGCGTGTCGGGCCTGCAGTGGTCGGACGTCGACGCGGTGCGCACCCCGCACCTGTGGCGCCTCATCGGGGGCGGCTCGGTCGCGTCGATCGCGGTGCGCACCCTCACCCCCACCTGCCCGGTCGAGGGGTGGCTGACCCTGTCCGCGGGCAGCAAGGCCGTCGCGCAGCCCACTCTCGTCGAGGGTGCGGACGCCGACGAGGAGGAGTCGGGGCGGGCCCCCGACGACGGCGCCCCCGCGCTCGGCTGCACCACCGTGCCCGTGCCCCGCACGACGGCGGGCGGCACCGCGAGCGGCACCGAGGACGGCACCGAGGACGGCACGGAGCGCACGCACGTGCCGGGGTGGACGGAGCTCGCCGCGAGCGACCCCCTGACGCCGAACGCCGCCGAACCGGGCGCGCTCGGCGAGGTCACCGACGTCGCGCGGGCCTGCGCGACCGCCGTCGGCCCGGGCGCCGCCGTCGCGCTCGCCGACGCCTCCGGCGACGTGGCGCGCTACCTCCCCGACGCGGGGCGGCTCACGGCCGCGCAGGTGGCCGAATGCCCGGCCACCGTCGTCGACCTGGGCGTGCTGCCCGACGCCGCGAACGAGCGCACGGCCGCCGTCGAGGAGCTCGACGCCCAGGTGGGCCGGCTCGCCGGCCTGCTGCCCGCCGGGGGGCGTCTCGTGGTGGCGGGGATCTCCGACACGCCGCTCGGCCCTGCTGACCTCCAGGTGGTCGTGGACTGGACGTCGCCCGGCGGCAGCGCGACGTGGCTCACCTCGACGTCGTCCCGCTGGGCCGGGGTGGTCGTGCTGGCGGACCTGTCCGCGACCCTCGCCGACACCGTGACCGGGGGCGCCCTGTCCGGGACCGCGCCCGAGGACGACGCCGCGACGGACGACGAGACCTCGACCGGCGAGGGGACCGACGAGGCCGACGACACGCTCACCCCGGCCCTCGCGCCGTTCACCGGGTCCCCGCTGGAGCGGGGCGACGACCGCCGCATCTCCGTCTCCCGCACGGTGGAGAACCGGCAGTACCTCAGCGTGCTCACGGACACCGTGCCGCGCCTGTCCCCGCTGGTGCTGGGGCTCGTGGGCCTGGCCGACGTCGTGGTGGTGGGCGCCCTGCTGCTCGCCGGCCGCCGCGGCGCCCGCCTCGACGGGCCCGACGCCGCCCGGCCGACCCGGCCGCGGTACGGCCGACGCGTGGGCCTCGCCGTGCTCGTCGTGGCGTCGAGCCTGCCCGTCGCGGCGTCGCTGGCGACCCTGTCACGCTGGTGGGCGGCGCCGTCACCGGTGACGACGCTGGTGCTGGCGCTCACCGTCGCGGCCCTGGTCGCCGCGCTGGTCGCGTGGTTCGCGCGCCGCCTGCTGCCGCCGTCGCCGTGGCGCCTCGCGACCAGCCTCGCCGGCGTGACCTGGCTGGTCGTCACGGTGGACGGGCTCACCGGCACGACGCTGCAGCAGGGCTCGCTGCTGGGCCCCGCGCCGTCGCTCGGGGCGCGGTTCTACGGCTTCTCCAACACCGTCTTCGCGGTCTACGCGGTGGTCGGCCTGGTGCTCGCCGCGGGGCTCGCGGCGGCCGTGCGCGCCCGCGGCGGCAGCCCCGCGCGGGCCGGGTGGACGGTGGCCGCCGTGGGCGTGGTGACCGTGCTGGTCGACGGCCTGCCGCCGTTCGGCGCGGACTTCGGCGGCATCCTGGCCCTCGTCCCGGGCTTCGCCGTGCTGGCGCTCGGCGTCGCCGGGGTGCGGATCACCTGGCGGCGCGTGCTCCTCGTCGCCGCGGGGACCGTGCTCCTGGTCGCCGTCGTGTCCGTCGTGGACTGGTTGCTGCCCGGACCGGGCAGCCACCTCGGCGGCTTCGTCAAGTCCGTCGTCGAGGGCAAGGCCCTCGGCGTCGTGGCCGGCAAGGCCGCCGGCGCCTGGGCCACGGTCGCCAACCCCGCCGGCGCGGCCGCGCTGCTCGTGTGCGTCGCCGCCGCGTGGGCCGTGCTCGCCCCGGGACGCGCGCGCCTGGACGGCCTCGCCCGCGCGTACCGGCAGGACCCGGTGCTGTGGCGGCTCGTCGTCGCGCTGGTCGTGACGGCCGCCGTCGGCACCCTGCTCAACGACTCCGGCGTCGCGGTGGCCGCCATCGTGCTCGCCCTCGCGCTGCCGGTGCTGCTCGCCGGGCGGCTCGCCCACGCCGACGACGCGAGCAGGGCAGCCGCGGCACCCCGGGACGACGCCGCGCGCGCCGCCGGGCCGGTGCTCTCCCGCGTGCCGGCCGTGCTCGTCGGGGCGTCGGCGGGGCTGCTCGTCGCGCTGCTCGTCGGCACCACGGCGCTGCCCGGGTCGGGGTCCGCGCGGGCGGGCGACGTCTCCGGCACGGGGACCCCCGTGGTCGACGACGCGCACCCCGTGGTCATCGTCGGGACGCAGGGCGTGCGCTGGGAGGACGTCAGCCCGTCCGCCACGCCGACGTTGTGGGAGCTGCTGCGCGACGGCGCCAGCGGTGCCGGCGTGACGCCCGCCGTCGGCGGCGCCTCGGCGACGTGCCCGGCCGCCGGGTGGCTCGGCCTGTCCTCCGGGCGCAGCCCCGTGACCGGCCAGACCACGGACGGCGCCTGGTCGTGCGCGCCGTGGGACGTCGCGCCCGACGACGCCGGCGGCGGCACGGGTGACGACGGCGCCGCGACCGTCGACGGGTGGGACGACCTCGCCGCGCTCCAGTCGTCGTCCGAGTTCCGCCCGACCCTCGGCGTGCTCGGCGACGCCCTCGACGACGGCGGCGTCTGCGCGACCGCCGTCGCCCCCGGCGCGGCCCTCGCCCTCGCCGGCCGCGACGGGACGGTGGCCCGCTACCGCGACCTCGACGCGGCGCTCGCCGACCCGGCCGGGACCTTCTCCTGCCCCGTCACCCTGGTCGACGCCGGCAGCGCGCCGTACCACCCGGACCCCGACGTCTACACGGGCCTCGTCCCGCTGACCGACGACGCCACGGCCGACGGCCCCGCCCGCGATGCTGCCCTGCGCACCGTCGACGCGACCGTCGGCCGGGTGCTGGCGGCGGTGCCCGCGGACGCGACCGTGCTGGTGATGGACGTCGGCAACCCGGCCCCCGGTCGCCCGTCCCTCGGCATCGGCGTGGCCGACGCGGACGCGGACGACGCGCCCGCCTACCTCACGTCCGGCGCCACGCACTGGCTGGGCGTCGTGCGGCTGCTCGACGTGCCGACCACGCTCGTCACGGCGTTCGGCCTGCCCGTGCCCGCCGACCTCAGCGGCTCGCCGATCGAGCTCGCCGCCGAGCGCCCCGGTGGCACCGGGGCCACCGTGCGCGAGCTCGCCGGCCTCACCGAGCGCGACCACATGCTGCGGGTCACGACCGGCACGGTCACGACCACCCCGGCCTACGTGGGGCTCGCGGCGTTCGCCCTGGTCGTCCTGCTGCTGCCGCGCCTGCGCCGCACGTGGCCGCGGGCCGCGGGGAGGTCGGCGCGCGTGCTCGACGCCGTCCTGCTGGTGTGCGCCGCGGTGCCCGCCGCCGCGTTCCTCATGACCGCGTGGGGCTGGTGGCGCCTCGCCGAGCCCGCCACCTCCCTCTGGGTGACGCTCGGCCTGAGCACCGTCGTCGTGGCGCTCGTCGGCGCGCTCGCGCCCCGCCGGCCCGCGTGGGCGGGCGCGACGGTGATCGCCACGCTCACCTTCCTCGTCCTCACGATCGACGCGGTGCTCGGCACGCCCCTGCACCGCGGCAGCCCGCTGGGCTCCGCCCCGACCCTGGGCGGCCGCTACTACGGCTTCGGCAACCCCACGTACTCGATCTACGCGACGGCCGCCGTGGTCGCGGCCGCCGGGCTCGCCACGGCCGTGCGGCGCCGCTGGGGCAGGATCCCCGCCGGGGTGGTCGCCTCGGCGGTCGGCCTCGTGACCCTGGTCGTGAGCGTCTGGCCCACCCTCGGCGCCGACGTCGGCGGCGGACTCGTGCTGGTGCCCGTGTTCGTCGTCCTCGTGCTCGGCGTCGTCGAGGCCCGCGTCACGTGGAAGCGGCTGATCCTCGCCGGGCTCGCGGGCGTGGCGCTCGTCGCCGCGATCGGCGTCGTCGACTGGCTGCGGCCCCCGGCCGAACGCACGCACCTCGGCGCGTTCGTGCAGTCCGTGGTCGACGGCACCGCCCTCGAGACCATCGCCCGCAAGGCCGGCTACGCCCTGCGCTCGTTGGGCGGCGGCGTGCCCGCGTGGCTGGCGCTCGCCGTCCTCGTCGGCCTCGCCGCGGTGCTGTGGGGCGGGCCCCGCCTGCGGGCCCGGTGGCTGCAGCGCACCGAGGACGGTTGGCCGCTGCTGCGGCCCGTGCTCGTCAGCCTGATCATCGCGGGCGTCGGCGGCGCCGTCGTCAACGACTACGGCATCCGCATGGTCTCGATCATGCTCGCCGCCGCCGTGCCGCTCGTCGGGTCGATCGTGCTGCGGTCGTGGATGACCGGCGACCCCGACGAGCCGCGTCAGCCGGCGTCGCCCGAGCGGGTGCCGGCGTCGTCCGAGGGACCCGCGCCGGCGGAGGTGTCGGCGTCGTCAGGGGCCTCTGCCGTGTCCGACGAGGCGGAGCGACCCGGCACGTAGACGGACGTCTCGGGCTCCGGGTGCTGCCGGCCCCGGACGACGAACAGCGCCACGCCCAGCGCGACGGCGACGAACGACGTCCAGATGTTCGCCGGGACGCCGAGCCACTCGTTGCTCGTGGGGTCGATGCGGAGCGCCTCGAGCCAGCTGCGACCGAGCCCGTACCAGACCAGGTACAGGGCGAACAGCCGGCCCCAGCGCAGCCCGTACCCGGGCTCGCCGACGGCGTCCGCCCGGACCTCGGCGCGCCGCCGCACCGCCCGCTCGACGAGGAGCAGGACGGCGACGCCCAGCAGGTTCCAGAGCATCTCGTAGAGGAACAGCGGGTGGAACAGGGTGTCGTCCGGGAACCCGGCCACCGGGTGGTCGATCTCGAGGCCCCAGGGCAGCGTCGTGGGTGCCCCGAACAGCTCCTGGTTCATGTAGTTGCCGAGCCGGCCGACCGCCTGGGCCGCGAGCATGCCGGGCGCGAGCGCGTCCGCGAACGACCAGAAGCGCAGGCCCGCCCGCCGGCACCCGATCCACACGCCGAGCGCACCGCCGAGGAGCGCGCCGTAGATGGCGATCCCGCCGTCCCAGATGCGCACCCACTCCCAGTAGCCCCACGGCCCGGTGCCGTCCGAGTAGTCGCCCAGGTGGGTGAGCACGTGGTAGATCCGCGCGACGACGATGCCCAGCGGCACCGCCCACATCACGATGTCGAGGGTCACCTCCGGGCTCGCGCCGCGCGCGACCAGGCGCCGGTGCGTGATCCACGTGGCCAGCGCGATGCCGGCGAGCAGGCACAGCGCGTAGACGTGGACCGAGAACGGCCCGAGCTCGAGCACCGCCCACGCGGGGTCGGGGCTGGGGATCGAGGTGGGGAGTCCTCCGACAGCGGGCATCGCGGTCATCGAGGGCATGGGGGGCATGGCCCGAACCTACCGTGCGGGTGTCGTCCTCCGGGCCACCGCCGAGGTCAGTGGCCGGCGCCGAGCCGGCCCGCGAGGCGCTCGAGCCGCCGCGCGCTGTCGGCGTTCAGGCCGCGGAACTCCACCGTCGTGCCGTGCTCGGCGTACTTGTGCTGGACGGCGTCCAGCGCGGCGACGGTGGAGGCGTCCCACACGTGCGCTTCGGTCAGGTCGATCACGACGCGTCCCGGGTCGCGGGCGTAGTCGAACTGGTAGACGAGGTCGTTCGAGGAGGCGAAGAACAGCTCGCCGACGACGGCGTAGACGCGCTCGCCGGGGTCTCCGGCGGCCTCGCCGGCGGCCTCGCCGGCGGCCTCGTCGGCGTCGAGGCGCGTGACCGTGGTCAGGTGCGCGACGCGGCGCACGAACAGGACGGCCGCGACGACGACCCCGACGACGACGCCGTACGCCAGGTTGTGGGTGGCGACGGTGACGGCGACGGTGGCCAGCATGACCGCCGTCTCCGAGAGGGGCATGCGCCGCAGCGTCGAGGGCCGGACCGAGTGCCAGTCGAACGTGCCGACCGAGACCATGATCATCACGGCGACCAGCGCCGCCATCGGGATGATCGCGACGACGTCCCCCAGCCCGACCACGAGGACCAGGAGGAAGGCGCCGGCGAGGAACGTCGACAGGCGGGTGCGGGCGCCCGAGACCTTCACGTTGATCATGGTCTGGCCGATCATGGCGCAGCCGCCCATGCCGCCGAAGAGGCCGGTGACGACGTTCGCGACGCCCTGCCCCCACGACTCGCGGGTCTTGTTCGAGCGGGAGTCCGTGATGTCGTCGACGAGCTTGGCGGTCAGCATCGACTCGATGAGCCCGACCAGCGCCATGGCGAGCGCGTAGGGGGCGATGATCCGCAGCGTGTCGAGGGTGGGCGGGACGTCGGGCAGGAACAGGGTGGGCAACGAGTCGGGCAGCGCGCCCTCGTCGCCCACGGTGGGGACGGCGAGGGACGCGCCCACGGTGACGAGCGTGAGGAGCACGATCGCCACGAGCGGGGCGGGGACGACGCGGGTGAGGCGCGGGAACAGCACGATGAGCGCGATGCCCGCCGCGACGAGCGGGTAGACGGCCCACGGGACGCCCACCAGGTGCGGCACCTGCGAGGTGAGGATGAGGATCGCCAGCGCGTTGACGAAGCCGACCATCACGGAGCGCGGGATGAACCGCATGAGCCTCGCGACGCCCAGCAGGCCGAGCACCACCTGGAGGATCCCGCCCAGGATGACGGTCGCGACGAGGTGGTCGAGGCCGTGGTCGCGCACGACGGGCGCGACCACCAGCGCGACCGCTCCCGTGGCGGCCGAGATCATCGCCGGGCGGCCGCCGACGAACGAGATCGTCACCGCCATCGTGAACGCGGCGAACAGGCCGATCCGCGGGTCGACGCCGGCGATGATCGAGAACGCGATCGCCTCGGGGATCAGCGCGACGGCCACCACCAGGCCGGCCAGGACCTCCGTGCGCAGGCGGCGGGCCGAGGAGAACGCCGCGCGGAAGGAGCCCTCGGAGCCCGCCTCCGGCGGCCCGGCGACCGAGCGCGCCGAGCGTTCCGTCAGGGCGGCGGGGTGGTCGGCGCGCTGGTCGCGGGGCACGCGGTCTCCGTTCGATCGGGTGGGGACGCGCGTCGTCGCGACGTGGGGCGGGGGCGCCACGACGTGCGGGCTCGACGGCCGGGCGCGCGCAGACTCTACCCGGCCGCCCCTTCGCGCGAACGGCTCGGCGCCCGCCGGTGGGACGGCGGGAGCGGCGGACGGCGGGGCACGCCGCCCGCCGGGCTGCGACGATGGTCGTCGCCCGTCCTCAGCCGACAGCCCGTGAAAGGCGACCGCCCCGCCGTGTACTCGCTCCTCCTGGCGATCATCTACGTCGCCTTCGTCAGCCTCGGGCTCCCGGACTCCCTCGTCGGGGCCGGCTGGCCCGTCATGCACCAGGACCTCGGCGTCCCCGTCGCGTTCGCGGGCATCATCACCATGATCATCGCCGGCGGGACGATCCTCTCCAGCCTGGCGTCCGAGCGGACGACGCGGCGGTTCGGCGCCGGCGTCGTCACCGCCGTCAGCGTCGGGCTGACCGCCGCCGCGCTCGTGGGCTTCTCCGTCTCGGGCTCGTTCTGGCTGCTGTGCCTGTGGGCCGTCCCGTACGGGCTCGGAGCGGGCGCGGTGGACGCCGCGCTCAACAACTTCGTGGCCCTGCACTACGCCGCGAGGCACATGAACTGGCTGCACAGCTTCTGGGGCCTCGGCGCCTCGATCAGCCCGTTCATCATGAGCTACGCCCTCACCTCGGGCCTGGGCTGGTCCAGCGCCTACCGCATCGTGGGTGTCACGCAGGCCGTGCTGACGGCCGTGCTGATCCTCAGCATCCCGCTCTGGAAGAAGGCCCGGCCCGCCCCGCAGGCCGACCACGCCGCCGACGCCGGGCCGTCGGGGAGCGGCGACTCTCACGTCCCGCTCGCGCAGGCGCTACGGATCCCCGGGGTCGCCCTGGTCCTGGCCGCGTTCTTCGCCTACTGCGCGCTCGAGAGCACCGCGATCCTGTGGGCCTCGACGTACCTGGTCACCGACCGCGGCGTCGAGGACGCCACCGCGGCCGCGTTCGCCTCCCTCTTCCTCCTCGGCATCACCGCAGGGCGGTTCCTCGCCGGCTTCTTCGCCGACCGCGTCGGCGACAAGCAGCTGATCCGCGGCGGCTTCGCGGCGGTCGGCCTCGGGGTCCTGCTGATCGCCCTGCCCGTCGGCACGCCGGTCCCCGCCCTGGCCGGGCTCGTGGTGGCGGGGCTCGGGTGCGCGCCGATCTACCCCGCGATCATCCACTCCACGCCGGCCAACTTCGGCGCCCGCAGCTCCCAGGCGATCATCGGGATCCAGATGGCCGCGGCCTACACCGGCTCGACCCTCGCGCCGCCCGTCTTCGGCGTGCTCTCGACCTGGGCGGGAGCCTGGGTGTTCCCCCTGTTCCTCGCCGTGCTCGTGGCCCTCGGCCTGCTCATGTCCGAACGGCTCAACCGGCTCGTCGCCCGCCGGGACGCCGGCCCGGATCAGGGCGTGACGGCGGGAGCCGGCGCGCTCGGCGCCGCCGAGCGCAAGGGGTAGAGCCAGAAGCAGACGAAGGCGAGGGCCGCGAGGACCACGGGCACGCCGCCGATGAGCAGGCGGATGCCGGTGGCCACCTCGGGCACCTGCACGGCCACGCCCTCGACGTACCCGCTCGCGGCCAGCACGCCGGCCACGACGACCGCCTGCACCACGACGGACCCGCGCACCACGAAACCGTTGGCACCGAAGTACATGCCCTCGCGGCGCAGCCCGGTGCGGCGCTCGTCGTCGTCGATCACCTGGCCGAGGGCCACCTCCAGCACCTGCATCAGGCCGGCGACGCCGAGACCCACGGCGAGCCCCGCCGCCGCCGCGCCGAGCACGGTCGTGGGCAGCAGGTACAGGCAGGTCGCGAGCCCGTAGACGGCGACGACGGCGAGCATCGTGGTGCGCGGCCCGAGCCGCCGCACCACCAACGACCAGCCCCAGATCGCGGGGATGGCGGCCACGAAGATCGGCGCCAGCAGCAGCGTCGCGTCGGCGTCCGTGCCGCCCACGGTGTACTTCACGTAGAACGGGATCCCGGCCAGCAGCACCGCCGTGGTGCTCTGCAGCAGCAGCGACCCGAGCACGTACGTGACGAACGCGCGGTTGGCGAACGTGTACCGCAGCTGGTCGCGCAGCCCGACGGCGGACTCCCGGGCCCGGACCGCGTCGTCGGCGTCGCGCTCCACCATCCCCAGCAGCGACCAGGCGAAGAACCCGGCGCACACCACGGCGAGCGCCACGCCCATCCCGGCCCAGCCGATCGCGTCGTACAGCAGCGGCGCGCCCGCCGTGCCGAGGATCATCCCGACCAGCGCGAAGAGCTGCCGCGGGCTGTTGCCGCGCGCCCGCTCCGCCGTCGTGCGGAAGATCTCCGGGAACAGCGCGGACACGTTGAGCACGACCGCCACGTACGCGACGTCGAACACCGCGACGACGAGCAGGAACCACACGACCAGCCCCGCCGGCGACAGGGACGGCGGGGCCCACACCAGCGCGAACGACACGACGAGCGGCACGATGCCCAGCACGATCCACGGCACCCGCCGGCCCCAGCGCGTGCGGCGACGGTCGGAGGCCGCGCCCACCACCGGGTTGAGGACGGCGTTGAGGACGCCGTGCGCCACCATCGCGCCCGCGACCCAGCCGGCGGGCACGCCCAGGTGGTCGACGTAGAAGAAGACGACGAACGCGGAGAACGTCTGCAGCATGAGGTTCGCCGGGAAGGCCGACGCCCCGTAGGCCACGGCCTGCGCCCGGGTCGGCGCCCCCTCGAGGCGCCGGTCGCGCAGCCGGGCGAGCCCGCCCGTCCTGGCCTCGGTGCCGCTCACCGCTCGCCCCGCTGCACGGCACGCAGGTCGCGCCAGCCGATGCGGACCACGCCCTCCGCGGCGATCACGGCGGCCACGTCCGGGTCGCGCAGCAGCCGCTCCTCGTAGCCGCGCTTGGGTGCCGCATAGTCGACGGCGTCGCGCAGCTCGTCGTCGTGCAGCATCGGGTGCAGGAAGATCTCCGTGACGCCCGGGTGCACGCCGCGCAGCAGGTCGAGGAAGCCCGCCTTCACGGCCTCGTACCCCTCCGCGTCGGAGGTGCCCTCCCCCGCCAGCTCGAACGGGTGCGTCCACAGCCGGTCGAGGATGACGACGCCCGCCGCGTCGGCAGCCGCGGTCGCGGTGTCGAGGATCGCCTGCGACCCCGGCGCGTCGGGGTCGGCGCCCATCGCCCCGAGGCCGTCCAGCGAGCGCGGCAGCCGGAACGGCAGGCCGCGCGTCGCCGCGAGCCCGAGGACCTGCGGCAGGAACGAGCGCCCGGTGGCCAGCCCGTAGACCGAGCCCATGTGGTTGTCCAGGTGGCTGACGTCGACCCCCGCGTCGAGGGCCGCGTCGAGCTGCGCCGCGAGCTCCGCCGCGACGTCCTCGTCGCGCGCCTGCCGCTCGACGACGTCGACCGCCGACGGGAAGTAGCCCGCGTCGTCCACCAGCGACGTGCCCGTGCCGGTGAGCGGGCGCCACCGGTAACGGGTCCACTCGCTGGTGAGGACCAGGTGCACGCCCACGTCCAGCCCGGGGTCGGCCGCGGCCGCCGCGAGGGCGTCCGGCGCCCACGGGCACGGCACCATCACCGTCGCCGAGTCCAGGAACCCGTCGCCGAGCAGCGGCAGGATCGCGCGGTTGGCGGCGCGGCACATGCCCAGGTCGTCCGCGTTGAGGATGATCGCGCGGGCATCGGGGGCGAGCCCGAGCCGGGCGACGAGGTCGGACGGCGGCGCGTCGGCCGCGCTCACCGGGCGACCCCGTCGACGGCCGACGCCGCGGCGTCGGCCACGCGGGCGCGCAGCGCCTCGCCGGCCGCCCACGCAGCGCCCAGCACGGCGCCGTCCGCCCCGAGCGGCGAGGCGTCGACGTGCACGGGCAGGACGCTGATGCGGTCGCGGAGGTAGGTGGCGACCCGCTCGTGGATCGCGGGGCGCGCGGCCTGGTCGGCCAGGACGAAGGCCTCCGGGTCGAGCACGATCGCCAGCGACGCGACGATGACCGCGACCCGGCGCGCCAGCTCCGCGACGACCTCGTCGGCCACGCCGTCGCCGTGCTCCGCACGGTCGAGCAGCTCACGGACGGTGATGTCCTCCGGCAGGTCGTGGTCCTTCGCCAGCGCGGCGATCGCGGCGTCGCCCAGCACCTGCTCGCCGAGGGCGTGCCCCGGCTGCGGCAGGAAGGCCACCTCGCCCGCGATGCCCGCGGCGCCCCGGTGCACCCGGCCGTCGAGCACGATGCCCGCCCCGAAGCCCTCGCCGAACGAGACCGTCACGAACGACGAGCGCCCGCGCCCGGCCCCCCGGTGCTGCTCCGCCACGGCGGCCAGGTTCACGTCGTTGTCCAGCGTCACGGGGCAGCCCAGGGCGTCCACCAGGGCGTCGTGCAGGGCCGTGCCGCCCTTCTCGTACCCGGGCACGTGCAGCACCGTGGTCCAGTCGGCGCCCACGACGGCGGGGAACGCCACGACCGCGCGGCTCACCTCGACGCGGCGGCCCGGCTCGAGCCGCGCCTCGACGTCCTCCCGGCAGGAGTTCGCCAGCACCGCCGCGGCCCGCGCCCGTGCCACGGGGGTGCGCTGCACGTCCCGCCGCTCCGCCCGCGCCCGGACGGCGCCGGTCGCGTCCACCAGGGCCACCCGCACCCGGTCGCGGGCGACGTCCACCCCCAGCCCGAACGCGGCGTCCGGGTCCACCCGGAACCCGCCCTCGGTGTCGTCGGCGGCAGCCGCGCCGCTCGCCCGGAGCGCTGCGAGCGCGGCCGCGACGGTCGGGCGCGGCAGGCCCGTCGCCTCGGCCGCGGAGGCCTCGTCGGCGGGGCCGTGCGTCACCAGCGCGTCGAGCACCTCCAGGACGTCGGACCCGCGCAGCGGGCCGGGAGTTCCGGTGTCAGGGGTGGTGGGCATCTGGCCTCCGTCGGGGCGGGACGGGACGCATTCGTCCCGGCGCTGCGAGCCTAGCCACGCCCCGGCGACATTGTCGACGCGAGGTGTCGGCGCTGCTCAGGCACCAGATCGGCACCCGAGAGCCCCGGTCAGGACTGCGCGCTCTCGTGCGAGCGCCCGATGCCGCGCACCGCGTCCACCGCCCCGCGCACGCGGCGCGCGTTGACCGCGAGCACCACGTCCCGGTACTGCCCGGCCCGGTGCAGCTGGCCCTTGAGGTCGTTCGACGACGCGCGGTGCTTGAGATCGCACGGCACCTCGACGGCCACGTACCCCTGCCGCAGGAGGTCGATCGTCATGCCCGTCTCGACGCCCCACCCGTGCGCCAGCGGCGTCGCCGCCTCGAACGCCTCGCGGGTGAGGCAGCGCATGCCGGACAGCGGCTGGCTGGGGCTCCACCCGGTGAGGTGCTGGATGGCGCGCCGCGCCGTGCCGACGACGATGCCGCGGCCGCCCGCCCCGGTCTGCTTCGGCAGCAGCGCGATCGCGAGGTCGGCAACGCCCTCGCGCACCGGGGCGACGAGGGGCGCCGTGTTGACGGCGGTGTCGCCGAGGTCCCCGTCCACGAACAGCAGGAGCCGCGGGGCGCGGCCGTCGGCGTCGCGCATCGCGACCACCGCCGCGCCGGTCTCCATCGCGGCCGCCTTGCCACGGTTGTGCGAGTGCCGGACGACGACGGCGCCCGCGTCGCGCGCGACGTGCTGCGTGTCGTCGGTCGAGCCGTCGTCGACCACGAGCACGAGGTCGACGTGCGGGATCGCGCGGGCCGAGCGCACGGTCGCCGCGATGCGCGCCGCCTCGTCCTTCGCGGGGATGATTACCGCGACGCGCTGCGGGTTGCGCCGCCCCTGCGCGGCCGGCGGCCGCGGGGTTTTGGCGACCGGCAGCGCGCCCACGCGCGTCGTCGCGACGCTGCCGTCTCCGCCGGCGACGGAGTTCCGCTCGCCGGCCTCGTCCTGGCTGGTGGACACCTCAGCGCCCGTGCGGGTCGCCCCGTGGTCCGTGTTCACGACTCCCTGCCTGTTGGGTTCTCGCCCGTGTCGGCCGGCGGTCCGCCGGCGTGCTGTGCGGTGCCCCCTTGGGGGAATCACCGGGGATCAGAAGAGCAATCTTTTCCTGAGAAACTGTACTCCCCCGGAACGCCCGACCTAGGGTCAAGAAACGGTGTCGACCGGGACGGTCCGTGAAGATCGTGCGGAGCCCGCGACGATGCGGGGTACCGCCGACGACCGAGGCCGCCGGGCGGCGCCGCGTCAGCGCAACGTCACCTGTCGGGAGACGATACCGGCCCGGGCCCGTCGCTCGTTCGCGTCCAGCGGCTCGGTGACCGCGAGCGCCTCCTCGAGCCTGCCCGCGAGCTCCGCCACCGGCTCCTCCAGCTCCGCCGCCTCGGTGCCGCGCGGCAGCTCCCAGACCGGCACCACGAGCCCGCAGGCGCGGAACATCCCGAGGAACTTGCCGCCCACGAGACCCGACTCGCGGCGCGCGTGCAGCCGCGCGATCGCGTCGACGACGGCGTCCTCGTCCTCCGTGCGCGCCCAGCGCAGGAACTCGCGCGACATCCGGCACCAGTACGCCGCCGGGACCGAGGCCAGCTTCACGGTGGGGATGGACGACTCCGCCGCCTCGTCGAGGGACTCGCGGATCTCGTCCGTCATCTGCGTGCCGGCGTCGATCCAGTAGTCGTAGCCGTCGTGCACGGTCACCTCGAACGGGACGTCGACGTCGAGCACGTCCTGGAGGCGCGGGTCGTCGTCCGCCGGGGCCGGCAGGTCCTCGGGCAGCACGCCCGAGCCGGGCTCGGCGGCGAGCGCCGCGAGGAGCGCGGCGGCCAGGTCGCGGCTGAGGTCGTCGGACGCGCCCAGGCCCTGCAGCGCGAGCAGCACCGTGCCGTCCTCGCGGTGCAGCGCGCACCAGCCGCCGGGCAGGACGGTCGTGACGGTGACGTCGCTCCCGCCGTGGTCGGCGGTCGTGCGCGCCGTGGCCGTGGCGGACGGCACGACCTCGCGCAGCGCGACCCAGTCGGCCTCCCCGGGAAGACCCTCGAACGGACGCAGGACAGGGGCGGTCGCAGAGCTCTTGGCCATGCCCGCGATCCTATCGGCCCGGCCACCCCCTCCGCCCTCGCCGGGCGTGGGTACGGTGACGGGATGGAGCCGTGGCGCCGCCTCGTGGCGGACTACCGGGCGGGCCTCGGCGACGGCGCCCCGCCCGACGACGACGTCCCGCCGCTCGACGGCGCGCGGGACGCCTGGCTCGCCGCCACGCTGCCCGCCCTGGACCTGGCGCTGGGGTCGGTCGCGGCCCTCGCCTCGGCCGCCCGACGCGCGGGCGCGACGGGCCCGCTGGTGGAGCGGGGGCCGGCGCCGGCCCGGGTCGCGGCGTCGTTCGGTTCCGACCGCCTGCTGCGGCTCGACGGGCGACCCGTCCCGGGGTTCGCGCCGCTGTCCGGCTTCTTCCGCACCCGCGACGGCTGGGTGCGCACGCACGCCAACTACCCGCACCACCGGGCCCGGCTGCTGCACCTGCTCGGCATGCCCGACGGCACAGGCCGCGACGCCCTCGCGGCCCGGCTCGCGGACGCCTCCGCCGCGGCGCTGGAGGACGATGCCGCCGCCGCGGGTGCGATCGCCGTCCGCGTGCGCGCCGAGCCGGAGTGGCGCGCGTCCGCGCCCGGCCGGGCCGCGGGGCGAGGGCCCCTGGTGCGGACGGAGGCGCGCGACGACGTCGTCGCACGACCCGCCGTCCTCCCGGGCGGGGCCGCACCGCTCGCGGGCGTGCGCGTGCTCGACCTCACCCGGGTCATCGCCGGCCCCGTCGCCACCCGGGCGCTGGCCGCGCTCGGTGCCGACGTGCTGCGCGTCGACCCGCCCGTGCCCGCCGAGATCCGCCACCAGCACCTCGACGTCGGGCAGGGCAAGCGCACCACCCTGCTCGACCTGCGCGACCCCGGCGACCGCGAGCGCGCGCAGGCGCTGCTCGACGACGCCGACGTGCTCGTCACCGGCTACCGTCCCGGCGCGCTCGATCGGTTCGGGCTCGTGCCACCGCCCGGCGCCGTCGTCGCGCACGTGTCCGCCTGGGGCGACGCCGGGCCGTGGGCGCACCGGCGCGGCTTCGACTCGATCGTGCAGGCGGCGTCGGGCGTCGCGCTGCTCGAGTCCGCGGACGGCGTCGCTCCCGGCGCGCTGCCCGCGCAGGCGCTGGACCACGCGACGGGCTACCTGCTCGCCGCCGGCATCGTGGACGCGCTCGCCGCCCGCGGCGCCGACGGGCGCGGCCGCGACGTCGCGGCGGCGCTCGCACGCACCGCCGCGTGGCTGCTCGACGCCGACCCCCGGGCCCCCGGGTCCCCGCCGGCCGCCGAGCCCGGCCCGGAGTCGGTCGTGAGCCACGGCCGCCGCCCGCGCGTCACGACCGCCCGCCCCGCGCTGCCCGGCCACGACGACCACCCGGCGCCGGCGCGCCCGTGGGGCGACGACCACGCCGCGTGGTCGACAGGACCCGCGCGCGGATGATCCTCGCCCGCGGCACGTGCGAGACGGCCGCGCCTCTGGTCTGATCGGACCAGCACCGGCCGACCGACACCGTAGGGCCGGGCACCCGCGAGAGGGGACGTCGATGGGCATCGTCACGCGGGGCTTCGGGGGCCGGCGCCCCGAGCCCGAGCACCAGGTCCCGCCGGGGCAGTTCGTCACGGACGACTTCCCCGTGCTGTCGGCGGGGCCGACCCCGAACGTGGACGAGTCCCGCTGGGAGCTCACCGTCCGCACCGAGACGGGCGAGGGCGTCTCGTGGACGTGGGAGCAGCTGATGGCGCTGCCGGCCGAGGACGTCGTGACCGACATCCACTGCGTCACGCACTGGACCAAGCTCGGCACCACCTGGCGCGGCGTCTCCCTGGACACCCTGCTGGCCGACGTCGAGACCAGCGCGGAGTTCGTCATGGCGCGCTCGTACGGCGGGTACACGACGAACGTGCCGCTCCAGGACCTGCTCGACGGGCAGGCATGGGTGGCGTTCGAGTTCGAGGGCGAGCCGCTGGAGCCGGTGCACGGCGGGCCGGCCCGGCTCCTGGTGCCGCACCTGTACTTCTGGAAGAGCGCCAAGTGGCTACGCGGCCTCGACCTCATGGACGACGACGACCTGGGCTTCTGGGAGCAGAACGGCTACCACGCCTACGGCGACCCCTGGCTCGAGCAGCGGTACGCGTGAGCTGGCACGTCGCGACGGTCGTCGGCGCACGACCGCTGACGCGCACGGCCCGCGCCCTGACCCTGTCGGTGCCGGGGTTCGTCGGCGCGCTGCCCGGCCAGCACGTCGACCTGCGGCTCACCGCCCCCGACGGCTACCAGGCCACCCGCGCCTACTCCCTCGCCGAGACGGGGCACGACGAGCGGGTCGACCTCGTGGTGGACGAGGTGCCCGACGGCGAGGTGTCGCCCTACCTCGTCCGCGACGCCCGGCCGGGAGACCAGCTCGAGGTGCGCGGCCCGCTCGGCGGGTACTTCGTGTGGCACGACGCCGACACCGCCCCGGTGCTGCTCGTGGCCGGCGGCTCCGGCGTCGTGCCGTTCCTCGCGATGCTGCGCGCCCGGCGCAGCACCGGGCGCCGGGCGCCGTTCCGCCTCGTGTGCTCGGTGCGCACGCCCGCCGACGCGATCGAGCGCGGGGAGGTCGACACCCCCGACCGGGGGTTCGACGTGCGCTGGGTCTTCACCCGCGAGGCCCCGCCGGGCTGGCCGGCGCCGCCGCGCCGGATCACGACCGACGACCTCGTCGCCCCGGGCTTCGGGCCCGCCGACGGCACCTCCGTGTTCGTCTGCGGCCCCACCGGCTTCGTGGAGGCGGCGGCCGGGCTGCTCACCGGCCTCGGGCACCCGCCCGACCGGGTCCGCACCGAGCGTTTCGGAGGTGCCTGATGTCGTCCCCCGAGCCGACCCTCCCCGACGGGCCCGCCCTCGACGGGTCGGCCCTGGCCGGCGCGCTGAGCGAGGTCTACGCCTTCGAGACCACGCGCGCCGTCGTGCGCTGCGCGAGCTGCGGGCACACCGACGTCCTCGCCCGCACCACCGTGCACCTGTCCGCGATGGGCGGCGTCGTGCGCTGCGCGACCTGCGCCGCCGTCCTGCTCGTCGTCGTCGAACGCCCCGACGGGGTCCGCGTGTCGGCGTCCGGCGCGGCATGGGTGCAGGGCCCCTCCCGCTGATCCCGGCCCTGCCGACGGGCGCCCGCAGGTCGGCGCCTACAGGTGGTCGAGCCACTGCAGCACGGCGCCCTCGCGCAGCGCCCACGGGCAGATCTCGACCTCGTCGACGCCGAGCGCGCGCATGGTCTCCTCCGCCACGACCGCGCCGCCGACGATCTGGTACGTGCGCTCGGGCGTCACGCCCGGCAGCGCGGTGCGTCCCTCGGCGGTGAGGCGGGCCAGGCGCGGCACCCAGTCCGCGAGCTGGACGAGGCGCATCCGCCACCGGTCGTCCGGGCCGACGGCCTCCACCTGCATGCCGGCCAGCCGCGCGAGCGAGCGGAACGTCTTCGACGTCGCGACCACGTGGTCGGGCGCCGGCACGGTGGCGAGCCGGTCGACGACGGGCGCCAGCAGCGCGCGGGCGTGCACGCGCAGTGCCTGCACCTGCTCGGGCGGGGGCGGGTCGTCGGGCAGGTACTCGCGCGTGGTCCGTCCGGCGCCGAGCGGCACGGACGCGGCGAGGTCCGGCTCCTCGTCGACGCCGGACGCGATCTCCAGCGAGCCGCCGCCGACGTCCAGCACCAGCAGCCGCCCGGCCGCCCACCCGTGCCAGCGGCGGGCGGCGAGGAACGTGAGCCGGGCCTCGTCCTCGCCGGAGAGCACCACCACCTCGCGGCCCACCCGCCCGGCGATCTCGGCGAGCACCGCGGCACCGTTGGCCGCGTCCCGGAGTGCGGAGGTCGCCATCGGCAGCAGCTCGTCGACCGCCGACTCGCGCGCGAGCTCCATGACGTCGTCGACGGCCGCCAGCATCGCCCGCCGCCCCTCGTCGGACAGCGCGCCGTCGGCGTCGAGATAGCGCATCAGGCGCACGGTGATCTTGCGCTCCGCGTGCGGCACGGGCCGCACGCCGTACCGGGCGTCCAGCACGAGCAGGTGCACCGTGTTGGAGCCGATGTCGATCACGCCGAGGCGGGGCGCCGGGGCCGGGGCTGCGCTGCTCATGGCAGCCGAGCGTAGCGGCGCGGTCGGACACCGGGACCCGCGCACGACGACGCCCGGTCCCGCGGGGCGGGGCCGGGCGTCGTGAGCCGGTCAGCGGTGGGCGGTCAGGAGAGGGCCTTCGCCTTGAGGCGCTCGTACTCCTCGGGCGTGATCGTGCCCTCGTCGAGCAGCTTCTTCGCCGACGAGATGTGCTCGGCCGGGGAGCCCGCCACCTCCCGGATGTACGCGTCGGTGCCGGCCTTGGCCTCCTTCACCGCCGCGAGCTGACGCTCCGACATCCCCCGGCCGCGGGCGATGAGGTAGATCAGCGCGGTGATCATCGGCACGAAGATCAGGAAGACGACCCACACCGCCTTCCACCAGCCCGACAGGTCCCGGTCGCGGAACAGGTCGGTGAGGATCTGGAAGAGGACGATCAGGTAGGCCACGAACAGGAAGATCCAGACGAGGTACCAGAAGAAGTCCCAGAAGGTGTCCATGTTCAGCGCGTCCTTTCGAAGGCGGTTCCCACACCGTCGACGGCCGACAGGGGCGGCCAGGTGCCCGCTTTCGGCACGCTAGTGCTGACATGCCGGACGCGCGCGCTGAAACAGGGTGATCTGGGCCCCCACCCGGCGAACCGGGCTCTGTGGGAGGTTCGCGACAGTGCTGCGTCGGAACGGGACCGTCAGCGGCGACCGGTGCGCTCGGCGCCCTCGACGAGCTCCTCGGCGCCCGCCACGACGGCGGCCTCCTCGGCCCGCGCCCGGGCCAGCGCCTCCGCGCGCACGGCCACGATCTCGCCGTGCAGGGCGGCATGCACCCGCCTGCGGACGTCGCGCGCGATGGCGTCGACGTCGGCCTCGTCGGGGGTCCCGCCGCGTGCCGCGAGCTCGGTCGTGAGGCGGTCGACCGCCGCGTCGACCTCGCGCCGGACCTCGACCTCCGCCGCGTCGAACAGGGCCACGACGGCGGCGTCCGCCGCGCGGCCCAGGCGGGTCTCCTCGAAGCCCGCGGCCGCGTCGTCCACGATCCGGCGGGCCCGGTCGACGACGTCCGCGGCGGTGGCCGGGGCGTGCGCCTTGAGCGTGCCGAGGTCGTACAGCAGCACGCCCTCGACGTCCGCGACGCGCGGGTCCACGTCGCGGTGCAGCGCCAGGTCGAGCACCACCAGGGGGCGCGGCTCCGGCTCGTCGCCCGCGGCGGCCGCGGCCCGCTCCCGCGAGCGCACCACGGCGGCCGCGTCGAGCACGTACTCCAGGGACGCCTCGGCCTGCCCGTCCGCGACGCCGCCCGAGGGCCGGCGGCCGCGCGCGCCCGAGCACGAGACCACGAGGTCGGCGTCGGCGAGCGCCTCGACCAGGTCCGGCGCCGCCACGACGTCGTGGCCAGCCGCGAAGGCCTCGGCGCGGCCGGAGCGCGAGTACACCCGCACGTCGTCGCAGCCGCGGGCGCGCAGGGCCGCCACCGACGCCCCCGCGTACGAGCCCGTGCCGATGAGCACCGTCCGCACGCCCCGCCACGACCCGTCCTGGTCGGCACGGCCGCCCGGGACGTCCCGGCCAGCGGAGCCCGGGACGACGTCCCGCCCGGCGAGGTCGAGGCCGAGCGACACGACGGACCGCCCTGCGGCGCCGAGCTCCGTCCGCGTGCCGACGCGCTTCGACGTGCGCGACGCCGTCTGGAACAGCAGCTCGAGGGTCTTGGACGTGGTGCCGTCCGTCCGGGCCTCGGCGAGGGCGCGCTTCACCTGCCCGGCGATCTCCCGCTCCCCCACGACCATCGAGTCCAGCCCCGCGGCCACGGTGAACAGGTGCGAGGTGACCTCCGGCCCCGTCCGGACCGTGAAGGAGTCCGCCGCGACCTCCTCGGACACCCCGGAGCCGGCGGCGACGAGCGCCGCGACGTGCCGCGTGGTGTGCCGCACGGCGTCGCCCTGCAGCGGCGCGTCGACGTCCAGGTAGAGCTCGAAACGGTTGCACGTGGAGATCACCACGGCGCCCTGCACGGGCCCGCACGACCCCACGGCGACGCGCCCGACGGAGCCGGACCCGGTGGACAGCCGCTCGAGCGCGTCCAGGTCCAGCTCGCGGTGCGAGGCGGTGAGGGAGAGGAGTACCACAGTGGCTCCACTTTAAGAGGGCCGAACAAGCGGGGCAGAATCATGAACCGTGACATCCACCACGATCGCCCCCGAGCCCAGCCGCGAGACCCACCCGCTGCCCGCCGGCCACCCGCTGGTCGACGGCCGGACGACGCGCTCCCCGCTGGTGCGTGCCCTGCGGGGCGAGCGTCCGGACGTGACCCCCGTGTGGTTCATGCGGCAGGCGGGCCGCTCCCTGCCCGAGTACCGCGAGGTCCGTCAGGGGGTAGGGATGCTCGACTCCTGCCTCCGGCCACCGCTCGCCGCGGAAATCACCCTCCAGCCCGTGCGCCGCCACCACGTGGACGCCGCCGTCTTCTTCAGCGACATCGTCGTGCCGCTGCGGCTCGCGGGCGTGGACGTGGACATCAAGCCCGGGGTGGGGCCCGTAATGGACCAGCCGTACCGCACGGCCGAGGACGTCGCCCGGCTCACGTCCCGCACGCTCGACGACGGCGCGCTCGCCCCCATCGCGGAGGCCGTGCGCCTCACCGTGGCCGAGCTGGGGGACGTGCCGCTGCTCGGGTTCGGCGGCGCGCCGTTCACGCTCGCCGCCTACCTGGTCGAGGGCCGGCCGTCGCGCGACCACCTCGCCGCCCGCACCCTCATGCACGCCGACCCGGAGACGTGGGCCCGCCTCACCGCCTGGACCGCCGAGCTCACCGGCCGGTTCCTGCGCACGCAGGTGCTCGCCGGCGCCTCGGCCGTGCAGCTCTTCGACTCCTGGGCGGGCTCCCTGTCCCTGGCCGACTACACCGCGCACGTGGCGCCGTCGTCGACCGCCGCGCTGGCGCACGTCGCCGACCTGCGTCTCCCCGGCGACGACGGCGGCCTCCCGGCCATCCACTTCGGCACCGGCACCGGGCACCTGCTGCCGGCGCTGCGCGACGTGCTCGACGCCGCCGGCGTCACGCACCCCGCGGTCGGCGTGGACTACCGCACCCCGCTGGACGAGGCCGCCGCCCTGCTCGCCGACCACCCGCGCGGCGCCGTCCCCGTGCAGGGCAACATCGACCCCGCGCTGCTGGGCGCCCCGTGGCCGGTGCTCGAGGCGCACGTGCGCGACGTCGTCGCGCGCGGCGCCGGGGCCCCCGGGCACGTGGTCAACCTCGGCCACGGCGTGCCGCCGGACACCGACCCCACCGTGCTCACGCGCGTCGTCGAGCTGGTGCACGCGCTGTGACGCCCCTCCCGCCGCTCGGCGCCCCCGACGACGTGCCCTCCGGCCGGCCCGCCCGGCCGCCCGAGCACGTCGACGCGGTGGTGGTCGGCGGCGGGATCGGCGGGCTCGTCGCGGCCCGCACCCTCGTCCACCGCGGCCTGCAGGTGGTGCTGCTCGAGGCGTCCGACCGCGTGGGCGGGCCCGTGCGCGGCGGCGCGTTCGGCTCGCTGCCCGTGCGCCTCGACCTCGGCGCCGAGTCGTTCGCGGCGCGCGGCACCGCCGTCACGGACCTGGCCGAGGAGCTCGGGCTGGACGTCGTGAGCCCGGCCCCGCTGTCCGCGTGGGGGTACGCCGCGGGCCACGCCTTCCCGCTGCCGAAGGCCGGCGTGCTCGGCATCCCCTCCGTGCCGTGGGCGCCCGACGTCCGCCGCGCGATCGGCTGGCCCGGCGTCGCACGAGCGGCCTTGGACCGCGTGCTGCCGCGGTTCGTCGCCGACACCACCGACCTCGGGACGCTGGTGCGGTCCCGGCTCGGACGGCGCGTGGCCGACCGGCTCGTCGCGCCCGTCGCCACCGGGGTGCACTCGGCGCCGCTCGACCGCCTCGACGTGGCCGCCGTCGCACCCGGGCTGCTCGACGCGTTCGCGCGCACCGCGTCGCTGTCGCGCGCCGTCGGGGAGCTGCGGGCGGCCGCGCCCGCCGGGTCCGCCGTGCGCGGCATCGACGGCGGCATCCACGCGATCGTCGAGGCCCTCACCGGTGAGATCGCCGCGAGCGCCGAGGAGTTCGCCGACTCCCCGCGCACCGACGCGACCGGCCCGATCCACGCGGCCGTGCGCGTGGGGCAGCAGGTCGACGGCGTGGAGCGGGTCGGCGCGGACTGGCAGGTCACCACGACCGTCGGCGACACCGTGCGCGCGCCGCGGCTGGTCGTGACGACGCCGCAGGTCGCACCGCTGCTGGCCCCGTGGGTGACGGCTCCGGGCGCGGTCGGGCCGGGGTCCGTGCCCGCGCCGACGCCGGAGGCCGGCGCCGACATCTGGCTCGCGACGCTCCTGCTCGACGCGCCCGAGCTCGACGACGCCCCGCGCGGCTCCGGGCTCCTCGTCGCACCCGACGGCGCCGGGGCGGACGAGGTGCGCGCCAAGGCGCTGACACACGCGACCGCGAAGTGGCCGTGGCTGGCCGACCGCGTGCGCGCCGTGGCCGGGCCGGGGGCGCACGTGGTGCGGCTGTCGTACGGCCGGATCGGCACCGCGACCGAGCCGCCGTCGGCCGACGAGGCCGCCCGCGACGCGTCCGCGCTGCTCGGCGTCGACCTCACCGACCGGGTCCGCGACCACCTGCTGCAGCGCTGGGCCGGCTCCCTCCCCCCGCCCACCCCCGACTACCGCGCGCAGGTCGGCGCCTTCACCGCCGCCGTCGGGCACACGCCGGGGCTGGCCGTGACCGGCGGCTGGGTGGCCGGCACCGGCCTCGCGGCGATCGTCGCGCACGCGCAGGCCGCCGTCGCCGCCCTCTGACCCGCGACCTGTCAGGATGAGCGCGCGGTATGCCCGGCGCACATCCTGACAACTCGGGGGCGGTGGTGACGCATCGTCATGACCCGGCGTCAGGACGACGGGAGAAGCGTGTGAGATCGGCCTCCGGGCCGCCCGGGAGTTGTCCACAGGCCGTGCCGCTGCGCGACACTGGACCGGTGAGCACCCCCGAGACCGCCCCCGCCCCGCTGCGCCTCGGCACCCGCGGCAGCGCCCTCGCGACGACGCAGTCCGGCCTGGTCGCGCGCCGGCTGGAGGAGCTGCTGGGCCGGCCGGTCGAGCTGGTGCGCATCCGCACGGAGGGTGACGTGAAGACGGGCTCGCTCGCCTCGCTGGGCGGCACGGGCGTGTTCGTCACCGCGCTGCGGGAGGCGCTGCTCGACGGGCGCTGCGACGTGGCCGTGCACTCGCTCAAGGACCTGCCGACGGCGCAGCCCGCCGAGCTCACGATCGTCACCCCGGAGCGGGAGGACCCGCGCGACGCGCTGTGCGCCCGCGACGGCCTCACGCTCGACACCCTGCCCCGAGGCGCCCGCGTCGGCACCGGCTCCCCGCGCCGGGCGGCGCAGGTGCAGGCCGCGCGGCCCGACGTCGAGCTGGTGGACATCCGCGGCAACGTCGAGACCCGCCTGGCCCGCGCGCTCGGCCCGGACGCCGACCTCGACGCCGTCGTGCTCGCGCTCGCCGGCCTGTCCCGGCTGGGCCGCACCGAGGTGGTCTCGCAGGCGCTCGACCCGGTCGTCGTGGCCCCCGCCCCCGGGCAGGGCGCCCTCGCCGTCGAGGCCCGCACCGCCGACCTGGCGCCCGGCACCCCCCTGGCCGACGCGTTCGCCGCCCTCGACCACCGTCCGACCCGGCTCGCCGTGCTGGCCGAGCGCGCGGTGCTCGCGCGGCTCGAGGCCGGGTGCGCGGCGCCGGTCGGCGCGCACGCCCGCGTCGAGGCGGGCGAGCTGCAGCTCACCGCCGTCGTCGCGCGCGTCGACGGGACCGAACAGCTCACGCACAGCGCGTCGGCGGCCCTCGCCGCGGACGCCGGCCCCCGCGACCAGGCTGCGCAGGACGACGCCGCGACCGCCCTGGGCGTCCGCGTGGCCGAGTCGCTGCTCGCCGACGGCGCGGCCCGCCTCGCGCCGCTGGTGGGCGGCACGGGCGAGCCCCGCACCGGGGAGGACGACGACGTCGCGCCGCGGTCCGACGTCGAGCCCCTGCACACCCCCACCGGCACCGACGACCCGGAGGGCGCGTGACCTCCGAGGACGCCACCCCCGCCACCTCGCCCCCGGCGAGGTCCGTCCTCGTGGCGCGCGCGCCGGAGCGCGGCGCCGGCCTCGTGGCACGGCTGCGCGACCTGGGGCTGGAGGTCGTCGCGGCCCCCGTGATCGAGCGCGCGCCGGCGGACGACCTCGCCCCGCTCGACGACGCCGTCCGCGGCCTGGCCCGGGGCGCCTACGTCTGGGCGGTCGTGACCAGCGTCAACGCCGTCGACGCGCTCGCCGACGCCGCCGCCCGGACCGGCACGAGCCTCGCGGAGACCCCCGCGCGATGGGCCGCCGTCGGGCCCGCGACGACCCGTGCCCTCGCCGCGGTCGGCGTCACGACCGACCTCGTGCCCGAGGACGACGCCACCGCCGCCGGCCTGGTCGCGGCGTTCCCCGACCCGGCCGTCACGGACCCGGAGACACCGGCCGTGCTGCTGCCGCTCGGCGACCTCGCCCGCCCGACCCTCGACGACGGGCTCGCCGACCGCGGCTGGGCGCCGCACGTCGTGACGGCGTACCGCACCGTGCGCCACGCGCTGCCCTCGGACCTCGCGGAGCGCGCCCGCGCCGGCGGCTTCGACGTCGTCGTCGTCTCGTCCGGCTCCGTGGCGCGCGAGATCGCCGCGCAGGCGGGCACCGGCACGCCCGTCGTCGCCATCGGCACGCCCTCGGCCGACGCCGCCCGCGACGCCGGGCTGCACGTCGCCGCGGTCGCGGCGCACCCCACCGACGACGCGCTCGCCGCCGCCGTCGAGCGGGCGCTGTCAGGGCTCGCACCGTCAGACCCGGCACTGTCAGACACTCGGCCCACGGGAACGAACCGTGCGCCCGACACCTCAGCGAAGGAGCACCCGTGAGCACCTCGGGCACCGGCATCGTGTACCGACCGCGCCGCCTGCGCACCACCCCCCGGATGCGGCGCCTGGCCGCCGAGACCCGCCTGCACGCGGCGGACCTCGTGCTGCCGCTGTTCGTCAAGGAGGGCCTGGCCGAGCCGGCGCCGATCACGTCGATGCCCGGCCAGGTGCAGCACACCGAGGCCACGCTGCGCGACGCCGTCGCGGGCGCGGCACGCGCGGGCCTGGGCGGCGTCATGCTGTTCGGCATCCCCGCCGAGCGCGACGCGACGGGCACCGCCGGCGACGACCCCGACGGGATCCTCCAGCGCGGCATCCGCGTCGCGCGCGAGGCCGTCGCCGCCGTCGAGGCAGAGGTTCCAGCGGGCTCGTCCGGGCGCCCGGGCCCCGTCGTCATGGCGGACACGTGCCTGGACGAGTTCACCGACCACGGCCACTGCGGCGTGCTCGCCGCCGACGGCTCCGTGGACAACGACGCGACCCTCGACCGGTACGCGGCGATGGCCGTCGCCCAGGCGCGGGCGGGCGCGGAGGTCGTGGCGCCCTCCGGGATGATGGACGGCCAGGTCGCCGTCATCCGGGACGCGCTCGACGACGCGGGCTTCGACCAGGTGAGCATCCTCGCGTACAGCGCGAAGTACGCGAGCGCGTTCTACGGCCCGTTCCGCGAGGCCGTCGACAGCTCCCTCCAGGGGGACCGCCGCACGTACCAGATGGACGCCGCCAACGCCCGCGAGGGCCTGCGCGAGGCGGACCTCGACCTCGCCGAGGGCGCGGACATGGTCATGGTGAAGCCGGCCGGGACGTCGCTCGACGTGCTGCGCTCCGTCGCGGACCGGTCCGACGTGCCGGTCGCGGCGTACCAGGTCTCGGGCGAGTACGCGATGATCGAGGCGGCCGCCGCGAACGGCTGGATCGACCGGAAGGCCGCCGTGCTCGAGTCCGTGACCGCCATCAAGCGCGCCGGCGCCGACGTCGTCCTCACCTACTGGGCCAACGAGATCGCGGAGTGGATCAAGTGACCGCAAGCACGCACACCACCGACAACCACGCCGCGTTCCTGCGCGCCCAGGCCGCCATCCCCGGGGGCGTGAACTCCCCCGTCCGGGCGTACGGCTCGGTGGGCGGCGACCCGCGGTTCCTCGCGAGCGCGCGCGGCCCGTACGTCACGGACGTCGCGGGGCGCGAGTACGTGGACCTCGTCTGCTCGTGGGGGCCGGCGCTGCTGGGCCACGCGCACCCCGAGGTCGTCGCGGCCGTGCAGGACGCCGCGGCGCGCGGCCTGTCGTTCGGCGCGCCCACGGTGGCCGAGGTGGAGCTCGCGGAGGAGATCCGCCGCCGGGTGCCCGTCGCGGAGCGCGTGCGCCTCGTCTCCACGGGCACCGAGGCGACGATGACGGCCGTCCGCCTGGCGCGCGGCGTCACCGGTCGCCCGCTCGTCGTGAAGTTCGCCGGCTGCTACCACGGCCACGTCGACGCGCTGCTGGCGGAGGCCGGGTCGGGCGTCGCGACGCTCGCCATGCCGGGCACCGCCGGGGTCACCGAGGCGTCGGCGGCCGAGACCCTCGTGCTGCCGTACAACGACCTCGCCGCCGTCGAGGCCGCGTTCGCGCAGCACGGCTCGCGCATCGCCGCCGTCATCACCGAGGCGAGCCCCGCCAACATGGGCGTGGTGCCCCCGGCCGAGGGGTTCAACGAGGGGCTGCGCCGCGTCACGCGCGCGCACGGCGCCCTGTTCGTCATGGACGAGGTGCTCACCGGCTTCCGCGTCGGCCCGTCCGGCTGGTGGGGGCTGGAGAACGCCCGGATCCGTCGCGAGGGCGGCGAGGGGTACACCCCCGACCTGATCACCTTCGGCAAGGTCGTGGGCGGCGGTATGCCCGTGGCGGGGCTGGGCGGCCCGGCGTCGATCATGGACCAGCTCGCCCCCACCGGACCCGTCTACCAGGCGGGCACGCTCTCCGGGAATCCGGTGGCCGTCGCCGCCGGCCTCACGACGCTGCGCCTGGCCGACGACGGCGTCTACGCGCGGGTCGACGCCGTCGCGGACACGATCGCCACCGCGCTCGGCGACGCCCTGTCCGCCGAGGGCGTGGAGCACCGGGTGCAGCGCGCCGGCTCCCTCTTCTCGACGTTCTTCGGGCCGTTCGCCGCCGCCGAGGGCGTCCGCGACTACGCGCAGGCCCAGGCGCAGGAGGCGTACCGCTACCGCGCGCTGTTCCACGCCCTGCTCGACGCGGGCGTCAACCTGCCGCCGTCGGTCTTCGAGGCGTGGTTCGTCTCCGCCGCGCACGACGACGACGCCGTGAACCGCATCCTCGACGCCCTGCCGGCCGGCGCCCGCGCCGCCGCGGCGGCGACCGCCTGACCGACGGTGGACACGACTCCGGCGCCCCGGTCGACCGCGACCGGGCGGACCGTGCTGCTGGTGATCGACCTGCAGGTCGGGGTGCTCGACGGGTGCCTCGACGCCGACGGCGTCGTGCGCCGCACGGCCGCGCTGGTGGACCGCGCACGCCGTGAGGGCACCCCGGTGGTGTGGGTGCAGGACCACGGCGACCTGCCCGAGGGCACCCCGGGCTGGCGGCTCGCCGCGCCCCTCGAGCGAGCCCCCGGCGAGCCCCTGGTGCGCAAGGCGTACCGCGACGCGTTCGCGGGCACGGATCTCGACGTCGTGCTGCACGACCTCGCCGCGACGCGCCTCGTCGTCGCCGGGGCGCAGTCCGACTACTGCATCCGGACCACCACGCAGGCTGCCGCCGCCCGCGGTCTCGACGTCACCCTGGTGAGCGACGCCCACACGACGACCGACGCCGTGTGGGAGGGCGTCGCCGTCCCCGCCAGGCACATCGTCGCCCACACGACCCTGTACTTCTCCGGGCTGCGGTACCCGGGCCGCTCGCACGGCGTCGCCCCGCACGACCAGGTCGCGCTGCACGGCTGACCGCGCGGGGGCCCGTCAGGGGGCGAGCGCCTTGTCCACCGTGCGCATCAGCTGCTGCACGACGTCGTGGCGCGACTCGTGACCCTCGCGCAGCGTCTCCCAGGCCAGGTAGAGCTGCGCCCAGATCGTGCCGATCACCCACGCCGGGCTGAGCTCGGGGTCGAGGCTGCCGTCGGCGCGCCCGCGCTCGACCAGCGCGACCATCGGGTCGTCGTCCGCGCACCCGTCGGCGGGGCCGTCGGGCACCACCTCCGTGAACAGCAGCGTGAGGTGGTCGCCGAGCAGCAGGTACTCGGGGCAGAGCCGGCGCAGCGCCTCGCGGGCGGTGCCCTGGTCGAGCCGGGCGCGGTCGTGGGCCTCCTCCAGCCGCGCCGCGGTCTCGGCGCCGACGGCCTCGAGCAGGTCGGAGCGCTCGGGGAAGTAGCGGTGCAGCGTGGTGCGGCCGACCCCTGCGGCGTCGGCGACCTGCCCGAGGGCCACCCCGGGGTCGCGCGCGAGCTGGGTCACCGCGGCCTCGACGATCGCTCGGCGCGTGCGCGCGCGGGCTCCTGTCTCGACGTCCTGCACCTCCGTCATGCGGCGAACGCTACACCCGTGGAATGGAATAGTGCTTGACCGGGTTGGAACACTCGTGTTCCACTTTGGAATCCGGCCGACCGCAGCGAACCGCCGCCAGTACCGTCAACCAGGGTTGACGAGACCGAGGAGCGTCAACGATGGTTGACAGTATGACCGCCACCGCACCCCCGACCCCCGAGACGTCCGGCCGCGAGCGCCTGCGCATCCTGCTCGGCTTCGTGCGCCCGCACCGCCGCACCCTCGCGCTCGGGCTGGTGCTCGGCCTGCTGGCCACCGCGATGAGCCTCGCCACCCCGATGGTCACCAAGTGGGTGCTCGACACCCTGTCGACCGGCGCGTCGCTGGGCGGGCCGGTCGCCTGGCTGCTCGCGCTCATGGTCGTCGGCTCCGTCGTGGGGCTGTTCCAGTGGATCCTGCTGGGCCGCCTCGCGGAGGACGTCGTCTACGAGGCCCGGTCGTCGATCGTCACGCGCTACCTGCGGGCCAAGGTCGGCGCCATCACGTCCAAGCCGGCCGGCGAGCTCGTCACCCGGGTCACCTCCGACACCCTGCTGCTGCGCGAGGCGACGTCGAACAGCCTGGTCAGCCTCGTCAACGGGTTCATCTCGCTGGTCGGCACGCTCGTGCTCATGGCGGTGCTCGACCTCACGCTGCTCGGCTCCACCGTCGTGGCGATCGTCGTCGTGGCCGTCGCGATGGGCCTGCTCCTGCCCGGCATCGGCAAGGCGCAGCACCGCACGCAGGAGGCGGTGGGCCGCCTGGGCGGCGCCGTCGAGGGCGCGGTGCGCGCCGTGCGCACGGTCAAGGCCAGCGGGGCCGAGGAGCGCCAGGGGACGAAGATCCTCGGCGACGCGCGGGAGGCGCGGAAGCACGCGGTGACGGCGGTCAAGACCGAGGCGGTCGCGTGGACCGTCTCGTGGGGCGGCATCCAGCTCGCCATCATCGTGATCCTCGGGCTGGGCGCCTGGCGCGTCTCGCAGGACCTGCTCGCCGTCTCCAGCCTCGTGGCCTTCCTGCTCTACGCGTTCAACATCGTGGGGCCGATCTCGGAGCTCACCCAGGCGTTCACCACCCTCCAGTCCGGCCTCGCCGCGGCGGAGCGGATCCGGGAGGTCGGGACGATGGAGCTCGAGGAGGACGACGCCGCGCGTCCGGCCGTCGCGCCGCGCGCCGCGGGGGCCGCGCACCACGACGGCGACGACGACCGGGACCGACCGGCCAGGCCGGTCCTCGTGCTCGACGGCGTCACGGCGGGCTACGCCGAGGACACGCCGGTGGTGCACGACGTCACGCTCGAGGTGCCGCGCCGCGGGCACGTGGCGCTCGTCGGCCCCTCCGGGGCGGGCAAGACGACGCTGCTCTCGCTGCTGCTGCGCTTCCTCGAGCCGACCGGCGGCGAGGTGCGGCTCGACGGCGTGCCGTACCGCGACCTGACCCACGCGCAGGTGCGCGCCCGGTTCGCCTACGTGGAGCAGGAGACGCCGGTGGTGCCGGGCACCATCCGGGAGAACCTGCTGTTCAGCCGCCCCGACGCCACCGACGACGAGGTGCGCGCGGTGCTCGAGGCGGTGCGCCTGGCCGCCGACCTCGACGCCCTGCCCGACGGCCTGGACACCTCCCTGGTGTCGTCGGCCGTCTCGGGCGGGCAGCGGCAGCGGATCGCCCTGGCGCGCGCGCTGCTCAAGGAGCCGGACGTGCTGCTGCTCGACGAGGCGACGTCGCAGGTGGACGGCCTCACCGAGGCGGCGATCCACGACGCGATCCGCGCGCACACCCGGCACGGCGCCGTCGTGACCGTCGCGCACCGGCTGTCCACGGTGCTCGACGCCGACCGGATCCTCGTCATGGAGGGCGGCCGCGTGCGCGCGAGCGGCACCCACGAGGAGCTGCACGCCACGGACGAGCTGTACCGCGACCTGGTGGCGGCGCTGCGCATCGCCGTCGACGCCGAGCCCGCCCCCGCCGCCTGACAGCACCCGCGGCGGGGCGCTGACCGGCCGCGATGCCGGGATGTATGCGCAGTCACTATCGTGGGACCGCTCGCACGGCCGTGCGGGCGACGCATGCGGTCAAGGAGTTCCGGTGGCGAAGGCCCCCACGGTGTACGACGTCGCGCAGCGCGCGGGGGTCTCGATCGCGACGGTCTCGCGGGTGCTGCGCCGCCCCGACGACGTGCGCGAGCGCACCCGCACGGTGGTGCACGAGGCGATCCGCGAGCTGGGTTACGTGCCGTCCGGCGCGGCGCGCGGGCTGGCGGCGCGCTCGACGGGCGTGCTGGGCCTGTGCTTCCCCGACGTCGACGGCATCGACGAGGTCGCCGACCTGCCCGACCCGGTGCGGGTGGGCGAGGCGGTCGAGGTGGTGCGCGACGTCGGCGGCCCGGTGACCGCGCGGTGGAGCAACCTGTACCTGGGCGAGGTGATGCGCGGCGCGGAGCTGGAGGCGTGGCGCACCGGCCACGCGGTGATGATCGGCGTGGCGCGCGGGCTGCGCCGCGCACAGGCGGTCAACGAGCTCGCCGGCCGCGTGGACGGCCTGGCGGTGCTGTCGAAGTCGGTGCCCGACGACCTGCTGGCGCACATCGCACGCCGGGTCCCCGTCGTCGTGATGGCCGGTCCGCCGCAGGACGACGCCTACGACCACATCTCGGTGGACAACCGCGCGGGCACCCGCGCCCTGGTGGACCACCTGATCGCCGACCACGGCCTGCGCGACCTCGCGTTCGTGGGCGGGCCGTTCGACTCCCCCGACGCGCACGAGCGCTTCCAGGGCTTCCGCGACGCGCTCGCCGCGGCGGGGCTCGAGGTGCCCGACGAGCCGGCCGCCCGCAGCGACTTCACGCGGGCCGGGGCGCGCGACCTCGCCCGCACGATGCTCGCGGCCCACGTGACCGGCCGCGGCACGGGGACCACCGGGCACGCGCTCCCCCGCGCGCTGGTGTGCTCCAACGACCAGACGGCGCTCGGTTTCCTCGACGTGCTCACCGAGGCGGGCGTCGACGTCCCGGGCGACGTCGTCCTCACCGGGTTCGACGGCATCGACGCCACGCAGGCCTCGATCCCCCGGCTCACCACGGTGAGCCAGCCGATGGTCGAGCTCGGGCGCGCGGCGGTGGAGCTGCTCCGCACCCGGCTGGCCGACCCGTCGTCGCCGGCGGCCACGGTGAACCTGCCCGTGCGCGTGCTGCTGCGCGAGAGCTGCGGCTGCTCGTGACCCCTGCCGCCCGGGAGGGCCACGGAGCACGTCCGGGCCACTGGCCACACGGTTTGCCGCTCCGAAATGTATGCGCATACACTCGCCGGGACGTCGCACGCCGACCCCGGCGTGCGCGGGCCCTCACAGGAGAGGCCTCGACGAAGAGGAGTGGATGTCCATGACGCGCACAGCGCGCTCGGGGCGGCGCCTGGCCGCCATCGCGGCCACCGTCGCGGTGCTGGCCACGGCGGCCTGCTCGGCACCGGTGCAGAACAAGGGGGACGACGGCGCCGCTGGTGGCGCGACGTCGATGCTCATCGCGGCCGACAACGGCTCGCCGACGTTCGACCGGAACTTCAACCCGTACTCGTCCGGCAAGCGCAACACGACGACGTACATGTACGAGCCGCTGGTCATCATCAACGAGATGAGCGGCGAGGAGACCCCCTGGCTCGCCACGGGGTACGAGCAGCCCGACGCGAAGACCGTCGTCTTCACCATCCGTGACGGCGTGACGTGGTCCGACGGCGAGCCCCTCACCGCCGAGGACGTCAAGTACTCCTTCGACCTCGTCAAGAAGCACCCCGAGATGGACCTCAAGGGCGCGTGGTCGCACCTGAAGTCGGTCGAGGTGGACGGCACGACCGTCGTCGCGCACCTGCAGACCGAGGACGTCCCCGCCGCGAAGATCCTCGCCCAGCAGCTCATCGTGCCGGAGCACATCTGGTCCGAGGTCGACGACCCGGTCACCTGGACCAACGAGGAGCCCGTCGGGTCCGGCCCCTACACGCTCGGCGAGTTCACGCCGAACCAGTACACGCTGAAGAAGAACGCGTCGTACTGGCAGGCGGACAAGGTGGCCGTCGAGGAGCTCGTGCAGCCCGCCGCCAACTCCGAGCTGGACATCGTCAACAACGGCTACGACTGGGCCTACGCGTTCATGAGCGACGTCGAGGACACCTGGGTCAAGGCCGACCCCGAGAACAACACCTACTGGTTCCCGGCGGGCGCGGCGATCTCCCTCATCCCGAACATGACGAAGGCCCCGTACGACGACGTCGACTTCCGCAAGGGCATCGCGCTGGCCCTGGACAAGCAGGTCATCGCCGACAAGGCCGAGCAGGGCTACGTCGACCGGGCCAGCCAGACCGGCCTCATGCTGCCCAACCAGGAGGCGATCCTCGACACGTCGATCCCGAACCAGGGGTACATCGACCAGGACACGGACGCCGCCCTCGCGTCGTTCGAGAAGGCCGGGTACACGAAGAAGGGCGACAAGCTCGTCGACTCGTCCGGCAAGCCGCTGAAGATCACGATCACGACCCCGAACGGCTGGTCGGACTGGCTGCAGGGCGTCGAGCAGGTCAAGGGCCAGCTCACCGCGATCGGCATCGACGTCAGCGTCGTGCAGCCGCAGGCCGCCGCGTACCAGAAGGAGCTCCGCACGGGCGACTTCGACATGATCATGGGCACCGTCGGCGGCACCGGGCAGCCGTTCCAGGACTACAACGGCCTCATGGGCTCGGAGTTCCTGCTGCCCGTCGGCAAGACCTCCGCCGGCAACTTCGGCCGCTTCGAGTCGAAGGAGGCCGACGAGCTCCTCGCCGAGCTCAAGGTGACCACCGACGAGGCGAAGCAGCTCGAGATCACGCACCAGCTCGAGCAGATCACGTACGAGCAGCTGCCGATGATCGCCCTGTTCTACGGCGGCTCGTGGGGCCTGTTCTCGAACAAGAACTTCACCGGCTGGCCCAGCGCGGACGACCCCTACGCCTCCCCCAAGACGTGGGACTCCACCCCGCTGCTGATCCTCACGCACCTCAAGCCCGCCCAGGGCTGACCCCCGCGCGCCGGCCGGGCCCGACGACCGTCGTCAGGCCCGGCCGGCACCCCCTGCCCCACCGAACCGACCGACCCGGAGGCTCCGTTGCGCTACGCGCTCCGCAAGCTCGGCCTGCTGGTCCTCACGCTGTGGGCGGCGGTGACGCTGAACTTCGTCATCCCGCGCCTCATGCCCGGCTCCCCCGCTGACGCGGCCATCGCCAAGCTCGCCCAGAACGGCCCCGTGACGCCGTCGGTGCAGGCGGCGATCGAGGCCCAGCTCGGCGTGCCCGGCGGCAGCATCTGGGACCAGTACGTCACGTACCTGAACAACGTCATCCACCTCGACTTCGGGGTGTCGTACACCTTCTTCCCGCAGCAGGTCTCCGAGCTCGTGGCCGGCGCCCTGCCCTGGACGCTGATCATGGTCGGCGCCGTCACCGTCGTGGCGTTCGTGCTCGGCACCCTGATCGGCATCGGGGCGGCCTGGAAGCGCGGCACCTGGATGGACTCCCTGCCCACGGTGGCCGGCAGCTTCCTCTCCGCGTTCCCCTACTTCTGGACCGCGCTCCTCATCGTCTTCTTCCTCGGCTACGTGCTCGGCTGGTTCCCCACCTCGGGCGCCTACTCCGCCACCGCGGTGCCGAACCTGTCGTGGGAGTTCCTCGGCGACGTGCTGTACCACGCGGCCCTGCCCGCGGTGACGATCCTCATCACGTCGCTCGGCGGCTGGATCCTCGGCATGCGCAACACGATGATCAACACGCTCGGCGACGACTACGTGACGTTCGCCGAGGCCAACGGCCTGCGCGGCCGCACCGTCGCGATCCGCTACGCCGCCCGCAACGCGATCCTGCCGAACCTCACCGGCTTCGGCATGGCCCTCGGCGGCGTCGTCGGCGGGTCCCTGCTCGTGGAGCAGGTGTTCGCCTACCCCGGCGTCGGCTACCTGCTGTTCAACGCCGTCACCAACCAGGACTTCCCGCTGATGCAGGCGCTCTTCCTCATGATCACCGTGAGCGTGCTGCTCGCGAACTTCCTGGTGGAGATCCTCTACGGCGTCCTCGACCCCCGAACGAGGCGGTGACCCCGATGGCTGACCCGACCACCACGACCACCGCGACGATCCCGGACCCCGAGGGCCCCGCCCCCGAGTCCGTGCAGGGCCCCTCCCGGCCCGCCCGCACCCGCCTCGGCCGCACCGGCCAGGTGCTCGGCCGCGCGTTCGCGACCGTCTGGGCCAACCCCAAGGCCCGCGTGGGGCTCGTCATCCTGGGGATGTTCGTCCTCATGGCGATCTTCGCTCCGCTGCTGGCGCCGTACTCCCCGCACGACGACTCGTTCGCCCGCAACGAGCCCGGCAGCGCCGCGCACTGGCTCGGCACCACGGGCGCCGGCGAGGACGTGCTGTCCCAGGTGATCTACGGCGCCCGCGTCTCGCTGCTGGTCGGCTTCGTCGCCGGCGGCCTGTCGACGCTCGTCGCCGTCGTCATCGGCCTGTCGTGGGGCTACCTGCGCGGCTGGGGCAACGACGTCGTCAACTTCCTCGTCAACCTGTTCCTCGTGATGCCGGGCCTGCCGCTGATGATCATCATCGCGGCGTACCTGCAGAACGGCGGGCTGCCGATGATCATCCTGGTCGTCGTCATCACCGGCTGGGCCTGGGGCGCCCGCGTGCTGCGCTCGCAGACGCAGTCCCTGCGCTCGCGCGACTTCGTCACGGCGGCGATCTTCTCCGGCGAGAGCTCGGCCCGCGTCATCTTCCGCGAGATCCTGCCGAACATGACCTCGATGATCGCGGGGTCGTTCTTCGGCGCCGCGACGTCGGCGGTGCTCGCCGAGTCCGGCCTGTCGTTCCTCGGCCTGGGCGACATGGCCACCGTGAGCTGGGGCTCGATGATCTTCTGGGCCCAGAACTCGATGGCGATCCTCACCGGCCAGTGGATCCTCCTGTTCGCCCCGGGCCTGTGCATCGCGCTGCTGGCGACCTCCATGACCCTCGTGAACTTCGGCGTCGACGGGTTGTCCAACCCGCGCCTGCGGGAAGGGACCGGCCGATGAGCCTGCTCGAGATCCAGGACCTGTCCGTCGTCTACGAGCCCCGCGGGGCCACCCCGACGCACGCCGTCAAGAACGCGAACCTCACCCTGGAGCAGGGCGAGTTCGTGGGCCTGGTCGGCGAGTCCGGCTCCGGCAAGTCGACGCTCGGCTTCGCGATCACGCGGCTCGCCAAGGCCCCCGCGCGCATCTCCGGCGGGCGCATCGTGTTCGACGGCACCGACATCGCGCACCTGGACGCCGAGGAGCTGCGCGCGCAGCGCCGCGGCGGGTTCGCGATGGTGCTCCAGTCGGGCATGAACGCGCTCAACCCGGTGCGCAGCATCGCGAACCACTTCGGCGACATCTTCGCCGCGCACGGTCACGTGCCGAAGGGGAAGCGCCGCCAGCGCGCCGTCGAGCTGCTCGACAAGGTGCAGCTGCCCTCCACGGTGCTCGACCGCTACCCCGGCGAGCTCTCCGGCGGCATGCGCCAGCGCGTCTCGATCGCGCTCGCCCTGTCTCTCGAGCCGCGGCTGATGGTGTTCGACGAGCCCACCACGGCCCTCGACGTGCTGGTGCAGCACGCGGTCATGGACACCATCCGCGAGCTGCAGGCCGCGGAGGGCTTCACCGCCGTGCTCATCTCGCACGACCTCGGCGTGGTGCTGGAGTCGGCGGAGCGCGTCGTCGTCATGCACGACGGCGAGATCGTCGAGGACGGCGCGTCGCGGCAGATCTTCTCCGCGCCCGCCCACCCGTACACGCAGATGCTGCTGAGCCACTACGCCGACCCGCGGGCCGAGGTCGTGGAGCTGCCCGGCTTCGAGCGCAAGGCGCCGGCCGCCGGGCGCGCGAGCGGGGACGGCGAGGCCCGCACCGGCGATCACGAGGGGCGGGCCGCCGCCCACGACGCGATCGTCGTCGACCACGTGTCGAAGGTGTACCCGCCGCCGCGCCGCGGCGAGCAGGCCGTCACCGCCGTCGACGACGTCTCGTTCCGGCTGGAGCCGGGAGCGGCGATGGCTCTGGTGGGCCAGTCGGGCTCCGGCAAGTCGACCATCGCGAAGATGGTCACCGGCGTGGAGCGGCCGACGTCGGGCACCGTGACCTTCGGCGACCTGCGGGTCGACCGGCTGCGCCGGCGCCGGCTCAAGACGTTGCACGCCGACGTCCAGATGGTCTTCCAGGACCCGTACTCGGCGCTCAACCCGCTGCACACCGTGGAGTACACGCTCACCCGGCCGGTGGAGAACTTCACCGCGCTCAAGGGCGAGGCCGCGCGCGAGCGCGTGCTGGAGCTGCTGGAGACCGTGGGCCTCACGCCCGTCGAGCAGTACGCGGCCAAGCTGCCGCACCAGCTGTCGGGCGGGCAGCGCCAGCGCGTCGTCGTCGCGCGCGCCCTGGCCTCGAACCCGCAGGTGCTCATCGCCGACGAGCCGGTCTCCATGCTCGACGTGTCGCTGCGCGCCGGCGTGCTCAGCCTGCTGGAGGACCTGCGCGCCGACCTCGGCGTCTCGCTGCTGTACATCACGCACGACCTGCTGTCGGCGCGCGTCGTGACCGACCAGATCATGGTGCTGCACCACGGCAAGGTCGTGGAGTCCGGCGGCACCACCCAGGTGCTGCGGTTCCCCGAGGACGCGTACACGACGCGGCTGCTGGACGCGATCCCGCAGCCCGCGCGCCGCTTCTCCGACGGGGCTGCGTCGTGACGGCGCCCGCCTCGACGGCCGTCCGGCCGGGCACGCCGTTCTCGGTGCTGCCGCTGCCGGACGGCGTCGAGCCGCTGGTGCTCGACGTGCCGGTGGGGCCGCTCACCGCGCTCCGGTCGGTCGTGCCGGCCGGCGTGGAGCGCCGCGCGGTGGCCCTGCTCGTGCCCGGGTTCACCGGGTCGCGGGAGGACCACCGGCTGCTGCTGCCGCTGCTGGCCGACCGCGGCGTCGAGGCGTGGACGTACTCCCAGCGCGGGCAGGCCGACTCGGCCGCCCCGCGCGGGGTGGGCGCGTACCGCCGCGACGACTTCACGGGCGACGCGCTCGCCGTCGCGGCCGTCGTGACCGCGGCGGCCGGGATCGAGCCCGGCGCCCTGCACCTGCTGGGGCACAGCTTCGGCGGCACGGTCGCGGCGGCCACCGTCGTGCGCGACGCCGCGCCGTTCGCCAGCCTGACGATGCTCTGCTCGGGCCCGCACGGCTGGCCCGGGCGCAAGGACGCCGAGCGCGACCGGCTGCTCGCCGCCGCCGGGCTGGTCGACCTGTGGACGCTCGACAACCCCGGGCTCGCCCGACGGCTGGCCGAGGACCCGCAGGAGCTGGCCGACCTCGACGTCGACGCCCGCTTCCACCGGGACCGCTCGGTCGCGACCAGCGTGGACAACCTCCTGGGCGCCATCGACGTCCTCGCCGACGTCCGCGACGTCACGCCCGACCTGGCCGCCACCGGCCTGCCGGTGCTGGTCGCGCACGGCGTGGACGACGCCGCGTGGCCGCAGCCGTGGCAGCGCGCCATGGCCGAGCGGCTCGCCGCCCGCTACGCCGTCGTCGACGGCGCCGGGCACCTGCCCAACGTCGAGAACCCCGCCGCGACGGCGGACCTCCTGGCCGGCTTCTGGACCACCACCCGCTGAACCACCACTCCGCGCCGGGCCGCCGCGCCCGCGCCTCTTTGCACCGCACCACAACGTAAGGACCATCCCGTGCTGCACTTCCCCGAGGGCTTCCGCTGGGGCGCCGCCACCGCGGCCCACCAGATCGAGGGCAACAACGTCTCCAGCGACTGGTGGGTGCGCGAGCACGCCGCCGGCACGTCGATCGTCGAGCCCAGCGGCGACGCCGCGGACAGCTACCACCGCTACCGCGAGGACATGACGCTCCTGCGCGACGCCGGCCTGGACACCTACCGCTTCTCCATCGAGTGGGCGCGGATCGAGCCCGAGGAGGGCTTCGTCTCCCGCGCCGAGATCGCGCACTACCGCCGCATGGTGGAGACGTGCCTCGAGCTCGGCATCACGCCGATGGTCACGCTCATGCACTTCACCGTGCCGCGCTGGTTCTACGAGGAGGGCATGTGGCGCTCGCCGAAGGCGGCGGACCGCTTCGCCCGCTTCACCGAGCTCGCCCTGCCGATCCTCGGGAACGACGTCGACTACGTCTGCACCATCAACGAGCCGAACATCGCCGCGATGATCGCGGGCGGCGAGGACCCGGCCAACCTGGTCGCGTACGGCCTGCCCGACCCCGACCTCCAGGTCGCGGACACGCTGCTCGAGTGCCACACCCGCTCTCGGGAGATCCTCGCCGGCGTCGGCGGCATCAACTCGGGCTGGACCGTCGCGACGCAGGACTTCCAGCCGGAGCCCGGCTGCGAGGACGTGGCGCACGAGTACGGCCACCAGCGCGACGACTGGTACCTCGAGGCCGCCCGCGGCGACGACTGGGTGGGCGTCCAGGCCTACACCCGCACGATCATCGGCCCCGACGGCCCGCGCCAGGTGCCCGACGGCGTCGAGACCACGCTGACCGGCTGGGAGTTCTACCCCCTCGCCCTGGAGCACGGCGTCCGCGCCGCGTGGGAGAAGACCGAGGGCGTCCCCGTGTTCGTCACCGAGAACGGCATGGCGACCCAGGACGACGCGCGTCGCATCGACTACACCGAGGGCGCGCTGGCCGGCCTGCACTCCGCCATCTCCGACGGCGTCGACGTGCGCGGCTACCTGCACTGGAGCCTGCTGGACAACTACGAGTGGGCCTCCGGGTTCCGCCCGACCTTCGGCCTCGTCGAGTTCGACAAAGAGACGTTCGAGCGCCGCGCGAAGCCGTCGCTGGGCTGGCTCGGCTCCGTCGCACAGGCGAACGGCCTGACCGTCCGCTGACCTCCGCCGAGGTAGTTCCGCACTCCGCGAGGTAGTTCCGGGATCCGCGAGGTAGTTCCGGACTCCGCGAGGTAGTTACGGGATCCGCGAGGTAGTTCGCATCCCGGCGAGGTAGTCGACTACCTCGCGGGATCTCGAACTACCTCGGCAAGTCTCGAACTACCTCGCGGAATTCTGGACTACCTCGCGGCCGGCTGAACTACCTCGGCACGCCCGCCCCCGACGGAAGACTCTGCGCCATGACCGACCTGCCGTTCCGCGACCCGTCCCTGTCCCCCGCCGAGCGCGTGGACGACCTGCTGCGCCGCATGACGCTGCCCGAGAAGGTGGGGCAGATGCTGCAGCTCAACGCGATGGACGACCTCGAGGACATCGTCGTCGGGCGGCTGGCGGGGTCGATCCTGCACGCGTCGCCGTCGCGCGTCGTCGAGGCGATCGAGCTGGCGCGCGGCACGCGGCTGGCGATCCCGCTGCTGGTGGCCGACGACGCCATCCACGGGCACGGGTTCTTCCCCGGCGCGACGGTCTTCCCCAGCCAGCTGGGGATGGCGGCGACCTGGGACCTCGACCTGGTGGAGCGGGCGGCGCGGGCGACGGCGGTCGAGGCGGCCGCAACCGGCCTGCACTGGACGTTCTCCCCCGTGCTGTGCGCGACGCGCGACCTGCGCTGGGGCCGCGTCAACGAGACGTTCGGCGAGGACCCGTACCTCATCGGGGAGCTGGGCGCCGCGATGGTGCGCGGCTACCAGGGCGACGGGCTGACCGACCCCACCGCCGTCCTGGCGACGGCGAAGCACTTCGCCGGCTACTCCGAGACGCAGGGCGGCCGCGACGCCACGGAGGCCGACCTCACGCCGCGCAAGCTGCGGTCCTGGTTCCTGCCGCCGTTCGAGCGCGTGGTCCGCGAGGGCGTGCGCACCGTGATGATCGGCTACCAGGCCATCGACGGCGTCCCGATCACCACGAGCCGCTGGCTGCTGCAGGGCGTGCTCAAGGACGAGTGGGGCTTCGACGGCACCCTCGTCACCGACTGGGACAACGTGGGCCGCATGGTGTGGGAGCAGTTCGTCAGCCCCGACCACGCCGCCGCGTCGGCCGCCGCCGTCGGCGCCGGCAACGACGTGATCATGGCGACGCCGAGGTTCTTCGAGGGCGCGCAGGAGGCCGTCGCCGACGGCCGGATCGACGTGGCACGGCTCGACGACGCGGTACGGCGCGTCCTGCGCCTCAAGGTCGACCTCGGGCTGTTCGAGGACCCGCGCGCGCCCGTCGCCGAGCGCATCGAGGCGGTCGTCGGGTCCGCCGCGCACCGCGACCTGGCGCTCGACGTCGCGCGCGGCTCCCTCGTGCTGCTGGAGAACGACGGCACGCTGCCGCTCGACCCGGCCCGCCCGCACCGCGTCGCCGTCGTGGGGCCGAACGCCGACGACCCGCACGCCCAGCTCGGCGACTGGGCGGGCGCGTCGGGCCAGGTGAGCTGGATCCGCGACGGCCACCCGCGCGAGCTGACCGAGACGGTGCTGGACGGGCTGCGCGCCGTCGCGCCGGCGTCGTGGGAGGTCACCTACGCCCGGGGCGCGAACGTCGTGGAGCTGGGCCCCGACCCGGACGGCACCCACTACCCCGACGGGCAGCCCCGGCCGCCGGCCGCGCTGCCCGCCCCGTCCGACCCGGCCCTGCTGGCCGAGGCGGAGGAGGCGGCCCGCGCCGCGGACGTCGTCGTCGCCGTGCTGGGCGACGAGGTCGCGCTCGCCGGCGAGGGGAAGTCCACCGCCACCCTGGAGCTCCAGGGCGGCCAGGTGGAGCTGCTGGAGCGGCTGGTCGCGACCGGCACGCCCGTGGTCGTCGTCCTCGTCGCCTCCAAGCCGCTCGTGCTGCCCGCGGCCGTGGCCGAGGCCGCCGCCCTGGTGCACGCCGCCAACCCCGGCATGCGCGGCGGCCGGGCCGTCGCGGAGCTGCTGCTCGGGCTGGTCGAGCCGACCGGCCGCCTGCCGATCTCCTACGCCCTGCACGCCGGGCAGCAGCCCGTCTTCTACCACCAGGTGCGCGGCCAGCACGGCACGCGGTACGCCGACCTCACGCAGCGCCCGCCGTACGTGTTCGGCGAGGGCCGGTCGTACACGACCGTCGAGTACTCGGGTCTCGTGCTGGACGCCGCCGACGTGGCGGCCGACGGCGTGGTGCGCGGCCGCGTCACCGTGGCCAACACCGGCCCCCGCCCGGCGGTCGAGACCGTGCAGGTCTACGTGAGCGACAAGGTCACGTCGGTGACGTGGGCCGACCGCGAGCTCAAGACGTTCCGCCGCGTGCCGCTGGCGCCCGGCGAGCGCGTCGTCGTCGAGGTCGAGGTGCCCGCCACGGACTGCACGATCGTCGACGCCGCCGGCCGCCGCGTCGTCGAGCCCGGCGAGTTCGAGCTGCTCGTCGGTCCGAGCTCGCGCCGCGACGACCTCCTGGTCGCTCCCTTCCGCATCTCCTGACGGCTTCCGGCGCGGGGCCTCCTCGTCGGCGCGGTCAGCCCTCCCGGCGGCGCCGCGCGGCGGCGAGCAGCGCGAGCCCGACACCGGTCACGACCAGCGCCGCGATCGCCCACCCGACCACCTGCGCGCCCGTGACCGGCAGCGGCCCGGACGCCGACGGGGGCGCGGTCGTCGTGCCACCGGGGTCCCCGGGGCCGGGCGGCACCGCGGGGGCGCCCGACGTGGGGCCGGGCGACGACGGCACGCCGGACGGGCTGGGCGAGGGGCTCGGGGACGCGCTCGGCGACGGGCTCGGCTCCACGATGAGGATCTGCGCCTCGTCGGTGTCGTTGGGTTCGACCGTGTCCGGCTCGTCGTGGGTGACGACGCCGTCCACGGGCAGCACGTCGCCGGGGCTGCCGGTCGCCGTCCCGACGACCCGGTACACGACCGCCTCGCCCGGCGCGAGGTCCCCGACGTCGAGCGTCAGCGAGCCGACCACCCCGTCGGGCGGCTGTGGCCTCCCGGCCGGCCAGGACACCGCCACCCCGCTGTAGTCCGTGAGCCCGGGCGGCACGTCGAGCACGGCCACGACGTCGGTGGCGTCCCCGGGCCCCTCGTTGCGCACCGTCGCGGTGAGCTCCGCACGCTCGCCGGACAGGTGGGTCTGCGTGGGCGGCGACAGCACCAGCGAGACGTCGGTGCCCGGCGGCGCGACGACCTCGCCGCAGCTCTCGCCCTCGTTGTCCGCGGCGGCCGGGTCGAGGGAGCCGGAGCCGACCAGCGCCGAGTTGCACAGCTTCTCGCCCGCCTGGTCGGCGGCCACGTCGAACGTCACGAGCACCGACGCCGACTCCCCCACCGGGATCCGGCCCACCGGACAGCGCACGATCGTCTCGGTGTCGCCGTTCGGGAGGCCGTGCGTCTCCGGGACGGGACAGTCGGCGCCGCCCTCGAGCTCCGCGGACACGAACGTCATGCCGCCGGGCACGGTGTCCGACACGACGACGTCCTCGGCGACGGACGGCCCGGCGTTGCGCATCGTCAGCCGCCACGTCGCCGGGCTCCCGGCGACCATCGGGTGCGGTTCGACGAGGTCCTTGACGAGGCTGGTGTCCGAGACGTGCTGGACGGTCAGCGTCAGCGGGGCCTCGTTGTCCTCCTCCGTGGTCTCCGGCGTGTCCGAGCGGATCACCGCCCGCCCGGAGTAGCTGCCCGCGGGGGTGTCGCCGGGGACGTGCACGGTCACGACGTTGGTGGTCGCGCCCCCTGCCTCCCACCGCGCCCCGGGCGTCAGGGGCTCGCAGTGCAGCACGTACCGGAAGTCCTCCCACGACGCCGTCGTGGGGTCGTCGGGCGGCGTGCGGTTCCAGGTGCAGTCGTTGAACGGCACGTCGACGCTGTCCGCGTAGGGCACGAACCCGGGCGGGAAGACGGTGTCGCCGTTCGTCCCGTCGGCGGTGGACGGGCCGTTGTTCACGGCGAAGCCGGTGAACGTCACGTCCTGGCCGGCCGCCGGCGTCAGCGTGCTCGCGGAGGCGGAGATACCGAGGTTCGTCACGCGCCGCACGTCGACGTCGGCCGTGGCGGTGTTGTCGTCCGGCGCGGCCTCGTTCGCCAGCAGGCCGACCGTGGCGGTGTTCGTCGCCGTGCCCGCCGCCAACGTGTCCGGCGTCGAGGCCACCACGTGGATCGTGGCCGAGCCGCCCGCCGCGACCGCGCCCAGCCGGCACGCGATCTCCTGCCCGGGCCCGTCGGGCACCTGCGGCCGGGCCTCGGTCTCGTCCACCGGCGTCGTCTGCGGCGGCGTGCAGTCCGACAGGGCGTCCACCAGCGTGAACCCGGCCGGCAGGGAGTCGGTGACGACCGCGTGCTCCACGCCGGACGCCCCCGAGTTCACGACGGTCAGCGTGTACCCGACCGTACCGCCCGCGTTGACGGTGGCCGCGTCGGGCGTCTTGACCAGGTGGAGGTCGGCGATCTCGACGACGTCGACCGCGGCGGCGTCCTGCACGCTCGTCGCGCCGCCGGCCAGCGGGGTGCCGGTGGTGGCCGTGGCGGTGTTCGGCACCTGCTCGGCGAACCGGTCGCCCCCGTTGAGGTTGTTGGCGTCCGGGTCCAGCGTGCCGTGCACGGTGACGACCACCGGGGCGGGCGCGGTCGCCCCCGACCAGCCGTGCACCGTGCCGAGCGAGCACGAGAGCGCGCTGCGCACGCCCCCGCCCGGCTCCACCACGGGGGTGATCGTGCAGGTTCCGCTGCCGGTGCTGGCCCCGGTGGCGACGAAGCCGAGCGGCAGCAGGTCCTCGACGACGACGTCCTGCGCGTCCGCGTAGCCCGCGCCGGGCCGGGCGGCCTCGGGCACGGCGACCGCGATGCGGTAGGTGAAGGCGCCGCCGGCCACGAACGAGTCGTGCGTGCCGGTGGCCTCGTCCGGGTTGGGGACGGTGCCGGTCGCCGTCTTGGTGACGGCCAGGTCGGTCACGGGGGCGCCCACGACGGTGGACGCCTGCTGCGTGTTGTTCGTGAGGTCGGTGTCCGGGGTGGAGCTCGAGACCTGCGCCGTCTTCACGTAGGTGCCCGGGTCGACGTAGCTCGCCACCTCCAGGACGTAGTCGATGTCGACCGACTCGCCGGGCGCGAGGTCACGGCCGTCCAGGGTGCAGACGATCTCCCGTGCCGTCGCGGTGCAGTCCGTGGGCAGCGTCCCGGGGTCCACGAGCACGCCGTCCTCGGTGCGCTCGATGCGCAGGGTCACGTCGCGGGCGACCGACGGCCCCTCGTTGGACACCGTGAGGTGGACCCGGCGATGGGTGCCGGGGCCGGTCGCGTCCGGGTCCACGGGCTCGACGGAGAGCCCGGTGACCGCCACGTCCGCCTCGGCGACCACGGTGCTGGACGCCTGCGCGCTGTTGTTCGCCAGGTTGTTGTCGGGGTTGGTCTCCATGTTCCCCGTGACGACCGTGGCCGCGTTCACCAGCGTGGCCCCGGCCGCGACGTCCGGCGCCACGTCGACCGTGACCTCGACCGTCGCCGACGTCCCGGCGTCCAGGTTGGCCCCCAGCTGGCAGGTGAGCGTCTGCCCGCTGGTGCCGCAGGTGACGCTCTGACCGCCGCCGGAGGTGACGGTCGCGCCCTGGAAGGTCATGCCGTCCGGCAGCGTGTCCGTGAGGACCGGGCGGAGGGCGGCGAGGTTCTCGGTGACGTCGGCGGGGTCGTTCGTGTTGGTCACGACGAGGTCGTAGGTGGCGGTGCCGCCGGCCGTCACCGTGGCGTCCGCCGTCTTGGCGAGCGACAGGTCCACGAACGGGAGCCCGCTGAGCGTCCACGACGCCTCGTCGTTCGACGGGTCGGTGTCCCCCGGCGCGTCGATCGTGACCGTCTGCACGACGTCCGGACCGCCCGCGAGCACCTCGTCGGCCTGCATCGCCACGGTGACGACGGCGGTCTCGCCGGGCGCGACCGGGCCGGGCACCGTGCACGTGAACCCGTCCGCGGTGACGTCCGCCGCGCACCCGGTGACGGGGTCCGCCCCGCGCAGGTCCAGCGCGTCCGGCAGGGCGTCGCTCACGTCGATGTCCCGCGCCGCGGACGGGCCGTTGTTGGTGATCGTGATCCGGTAGTCGACCGGCCGCGGCGCCTCGCCCGGCAGGGTCGTGCGGTTGGCCGTCTTGGTCACGGCGAGGTCGTACTCGGCGCGCACCGCGGTGTCGGACGTGGCGGTGTCGTTCCCGCCCGCCGGGTCGGTGGACGTGGACGTCGCCGTCGCGGTGTTGCGGAGCGTGCCGGTCGTCCCGGGCGCCACGAGGCCGGTCACCGTGATCGTCACCGCCGCTCCCGCCGTGCCCGCGCCGGCGGACGGCAGGGCGCCGACCGGGCACGTGACCGTCCGGTCCTCGACGGTGCACGCGTCGCCGCGGGACGTCGTCGCCCCGATGCCGGTGACCCCGTCGGGGACGGTGTCCGTGACCACCACCCCGGTCGCGTCCGCGGGCCCGTAGTTCGTAGCGGTCACCGTCCACGCGATGCTCCGGCCCGCCACCACGTCGGCCGGGCCCGCCTTGGTGACCCGGACGTCGGCCTCCGGGTCGCCCGCCGTCACGGTCGCCGTCGCGGTGTTGTCGCCGGTCGCCTGGTCGGGCGTCGCCGACGTCACGGTCGCCGTGTTGCCGACCGTGACGCCCTCCGTGAGGTTCGTCGCGAGCGTCCCCGTCACGGTCACGGTCGCCGTCGCGCCCGCGGGGAGCGTGTCGAGCGTGCAGGTCGCCCCGCGGCCGGTCGGCTCCTCGCACGCGGGGGCCGACCCGTCCGCCGACGTGATCGTCGCGCCGGTGAGCGTGGCCCGGCCGGCGTCGTCGAGCGCGTCGGTGATCCGCACGGCACGTGCGTCGGACGGCCCGGCGTTCGACACCCGAAGGGTCCAGGTCGTCTCGGCGCCCGGGCCGGCCGTCGTCGGGGACGCCGTCTTGGTGACCGACAGGTCGGCCCGCCGCGCGAGCGTGACGGTGGCGCCGGAGACGTTGTTCGCGGGCGTCGGGTCCAGGGACGACGTGCTCACCGTCGCGACGTTGGTCAGGGACGTCGCCGTCGAGCCCGACGACGTCGTGCCGGTGAGGGTCACGGACGCGGTCGCCCCGTCGGCGAGGTCACCGAGCGCGCAGCTCACGCTCCCGTCGGCCACGGAGCAGGTCCCGGCCGTGGACGTCGCGGTCACGCCGTCCCAGCCGGCGGGCACCGGGTCCGTGACCGTCACGTCCGTGGCGGCGTTCGGCCCGTCGTTGCGGACGACGAGCGTCGCGGTCACGTCCTGACCGACCGCCGCCGGGTCGGGGGACATCGTCTTGGTGACCGACACGTCGGCCTGCCGCGCCACGTCCACGCTCGCGGGCGGGGTCGTGTAGCGCGCCGCCGTCCCGGTGGTCGCCGTCGCGTAGTCGAGGTTCGCGAGGTTCGCGACGGTGGTCCCGCCCGCGTCGTCGTCCAGCGTCACCTGGAACGCGTAGGCGGGCGCCGCGCCGATGTCGACCGTGCCCCCGGCCGACGCCGTCGCCCCCGTCCCCACGCGGACGCGCACCGTCCGCCCGTCGACCTCACCCCGGTCGTCGCCCGCGCCGTCGGTGAGCCCGCCCGGCGGCGACACCGGCGACGCGAGGTAGCGCAACGACCCCGGCACGTAGGAGGTACCGGGCGGCAGGTCGTCCTCCGACACGGCGTCGACGGCGGGGTCCTGCCCCGTGTTGGAGTAGTGGACCGTGTACTCCAGCGTGTCGCCCGGGCGGGCCGGACTGTGCCCGCTGAGGTTCACGACCGTCTTGGCCGACGCCGTGAAGTCGGGGGCGTAGAGGTTGATCGCCAGGCCCACCACCCCCGGGTAGTAGACGTCCCCGTTGCTGGAGAACGTGAAGGTCGCGCTCGTGGCGCCGTTCGGGATCACCCCCGAGGCGCCGAGGTTCTTCACGTCGAACCCGAGCATGTTCCGGTGCGCGGGCGTGCGCGTGGCGACCGACGACCCGTTGGTGTCGTTGGTGGAGTCGAAGAAGTTGGAGCCCGGCGACGCCGCCGTCGCCAGCTGGGTGCTGTCGAGCCTCGTGTAGTCGCCGGTCTGCGACAGGTCGCCCTCGTAGGCCACCATCGTCAGCTGCGCGTCGACCGTGCCCGACCGGGGCGCGAGGAACCCCGAGACCTGCACCGACTGCGGGCTCCTGTTGCTCACGACGTCGAACCCGTCGAACACCGTGAGGTTGCGCAGCGGCAGGCCGGGGGCCGAGTACGCGACCGTGAGCGCCCAGCCGGCGTACCGGTCCTGCCCGGTCGCAGCGGCGACGTTCGCGCCCCAGTAGCTCCCGTTGCCCGCGGACCTGACGATCGCCGTGACGTCGGCGAACCGCTGGTACGCGCCGTAGCTCGAGGTGTTCGGGCCGAACTGGTCGCGGGCCGCCGTCGACGCCGCGACCGTGCGGTAGCCGGAGTCCCCGGGGGCGCGCAGCGACATCGCGCCGATCGCGCTCGCGGACGCGCTCTGCCCTCCGGCGCCGGCGTCCAGCCGCGCGCCCCAGTACAGGCCCGCCCACAGCACGGTCGCGCCCTCGGGCAGGTCGAGCCGGGACGCGGACGAGTTCGTCGTCCCGGACGTCCCGTCGGCGTCGAGCTGCGTCATGGTGAAGGCGTTGTTGTCCGCGGCCGCGCCGTTCTGCGCGCTCGTGCAGGACGAGGACGCGCTGCACGTCAAGAGGTTGTTGCCGACGGTCGTGAGCGCGCCGTTGGCGTTGGTCGAGAACTTGACCGTGAACGGCTGCGTGGGGGCCGCCGACGCGGGCGCCGCCGCGGGCAGCGTGAGGGTGACGAAGGCCAGCGCGAGCGCACCCAGGGCCGCAGCCGCACGCCGGATCGCAGTACCCATGCCGCCTCCGCCCTTCATGGCGAGACTAGGGGCAGGCGGCGGTGCAGGCGCGGGCAGCCGGGGCCGACAGCTTGACACGGTACCCCCTAGGGGTATGGTGGACCCATGACCGACACCGGCACGCCCCTCCCCGACCTCGCGGCCGACGGCGGCCACCCGCACGACGGGCCGCACGGCTACGCCTCCGACAAGGAGGCCTACCTCAAGCGCATGCGCCGCATCGAGGGTCAGGTGCGCGGCATCGCCCGCATGATCGACGAGGACGTGTACTGCATCGACATCCTCACCCAGGTGTCCGCCGTGACCAAGGCGCTGCAGGCCGTGTCGATCGGCCTCGTCGAGGACCACCTGGGCCACTGCGTCGTCGACGCCGCCCGCGCCTCCGAGGCCGAGGGCGCCGCGAAGGTCAAGGAGGCCGCCGACGCCATCGGCCGCCTCGTCCGTTCCTGATCCACCCGCCGATCCACCCTCGACGAAGGAGCACGCATGAGCACCGTCACCACCCTGGGCGTCACCGGCATGACCTGCGCCAACTGCGTCGCGCACGTCACCAAGGACCTCTCCGCCGTCCCGGGCGTCGTCGACGTCAGCGTCGAGCTGCACGTCGGCGGCACCTCCGACGTCGCGGTCTTCTCCGACGCCCCGCTCGACGAGGCCGCGCTGCGCGAGGCCGTGGACGAGGCCGGGTACGACGTCGCGTCGGTCGCCGTCCAGCAGGACGCGCTCGCCGCCCAGCAGGCCGCGCAGGCGCCCGCCCGGCAGCACGCCCACGACGGGGCCTGCGGCTGCGGCCACGAGCACGCCGCGCGCGAGCACAAGACGTACGACCTGACCGTGCCCCCGCGCGCCTGAGCCGCACCGCTCGCCCCCGCGAGCCACCCCGCGGACCGCCTGCCGAACCGTCGCCCGCTCCCCGAGCGTCCGCGACCCAGGCCCTCCGCGCCGCGCCGTCGTCGCCCCGACGCGGCGCCCCCACCGCGACCCCGCCACCCCGGTCGTCGCGGGTGACCTCCACCCAGCACCTCAGGGAGTCACCCTCATGAGCACCCCCACGTCCTCGCCGGTCGACCCGGCAGGACCTGCCCCGGCCACGCCGCCGATCCTCGAGATCGACCTCGCCATCGAGGGCATGACCTGCGCCTCCTGCGTGGCCCGCGTCGAGAAGCGGCTCAACCGCGTCGACGGCGTCACCGCCACCGTCAACCTGCCGCTCGAGAGCGCGCACGTCGAGCTCACGTCGCCCGTCGACGACGCCGCGCTGGTCGAGGCCGTCGAGAAGGCCGGCTACGGCGCCCGCGTCACCGGCCGCCGCGACGTCGCCCGGCCCGTGCCGGACCCTCAGCCGGCTCCGGTGCACCCCGAGCCCGACACCTCCGCCACCGCGCCCGCCCCGTCCGACGCGCAGCGCGCCCCGGCCCGCCCGTCGTCGGACACGTCGGCTCCGGGCGACGCCCGCGGGGCCGACCTGCGCCGGCGGCTCGTCGCGTCCGCGGTGCTCACCGTGCCGGTGGTGGCGCTGTCGATGATCCCCGCGCTGCAGTTCACGGGCTGGCAGTGGCTGGTCGCCGCCGCCGCGCTGCCGGTCGTGACGTGGGGCGCGTGGCCGTTCCACACCGCGGCGGCGCGGGCCGCCCGGCACGGCGCGTCCACGATGGACACCCTGGTCTCGCTCGGCGTCATCGCCGCGACCCTGTGGTCGGTGTGGGCGCTCACGCTCGGCGGCACGGGCGAGCTCGGCATGCGGATGCGGCCGTCGCTGATCCCGTCCGAGTCCGGCGGCACCCCCGAGCTGTACTTCGAGGTCGCGGCCGTCGTCACGACGTTCCTGCTCGCCGGCCGGTACGCCGAGCACCGCTCGCGCCGCCGCGCGGGCGACGCCCTGCGCTCCCTGCTGGAGCTGGGCGCCAAGGACGCCGAGCGGGTGCGGCTCGCCCCTGACGGCACGCCGCTGACCGGGCCCGACGGCGGGCGCGTCACCGAGCGCGTGCCCGTCGCGGACCTCGCCGTCGGCGACGTGTTCGTCGTGCGGCCGGGCGAGAAGGTCGCCACCGACGGCGAGGTCGTCGAGGGCGCGAGCGCCGTCGACACCTCGCTGCTCACGGGCGAGCCGGTCCCGGTCGACGTCGGCCCCGGGGACGCCGTCACCGGCGCGACCGTCAACACGTCCGGCCACCTGCTGGTGCGCGCGACCCGCGTGGGCGAGGAGACGACGCTCGCGCAGATCGGCCGGCTCGTCTCCCAGGCCCAGACCGGGAAGGCGCCCGTCGCCCGGCTCGCCGACCGCATCTCCGCCGTGTTCGTGCCGATCGTCATCGGGCTGTCCGTGCTCACCCTGGTGGGCTGGCTGCTGGCCGGCGCCGACGTGCAGCTCGCGTTCACCGCCGCCGTCGCCGTCCTGATCATCGCCTGCCCCTGCGCCCTCGGGCTGGCGACGCCCACCGCGCTGCTGGTCGGCACCGGCCGCGGCGCGCAGCTCGGCATCCTCATCAAGGGCCCGGAGATCCTGGAGTCCACCCGCCGCGTCGACACCGTCGTGCTCGACAAGACCGGCACCGTCACCGAGGGCCGCATGGAGGTGGAGCGCGTCGTCGCCGGCGCCGCCGGCGAGCGAGAGGTGCTCGCCTACGCCGGCGCCGTCGAGGCACTCAGCGAGCACCCGATCGCCCACGCGGTGGCGGCCGCCGCCACGGAGCTGTCAGGACGAGCGCAAGGTACGCCGGGCGCAGAGCCTGACACGTCCGGAGGGACGGGGGCGGACGGCGTCGGGATCGGCGCGCTGCAGGCGTTCGACTTCCGCGCCACGCCGGGCGGCGGCGTCGAGGCGGTCGTGCGGCGGGCACACTCGGGCCTCGCCGGGCTGGGGGTCGACGGCGGGCTCAACGCCCGGCGCGTGCTCGTCGGGCAGCCCTCGTGGCTGGCCGGGCAGGGCGTCGCGTTCGACGGCGACGGGACGGACGGGCTGGCCGCCGAGTTCGACGACGCCGAGGCGACCGGGGCGAGCGCCGTCGTCGTCGCGTGGGACGGCGCGGCCCGCGGCGTCGTCGTGCTGCGCGACCCGGTGAAGGCGACCTCCGCCGAGGCCGTCCGCGAGCTGCGCGACCTCGGCCTGCGGCCCGTGCTGCTCACCGGCGACGGCGAGGGCGCGGCCCGCGTCGCCGCCCGCGAGGTCGGCATCGCCGACGAGGACGTCATCGCCCGCGTGCTCCCGCAGGACAAGGCCGCGGTCGTGACCCGGCTGCGCTCCGAGGGCCGGGTCGTGGCGATGGTCGGCGACGGCGTGAACGACGCCGCCGCGCTCGCCACCGCCGACCTCGGGCTCGCGATGGGCACGGGCACGGACGTCGCGATCGAGGCGAGCGACATCACGCTCGTGCGCGGCGACCTGCGCTCGGCCCCCGCCGCCGTCCGCCTGTCGCGCGGCACGCTGCGCGTGATCAAGCAGAACCTGTTCTGGGCGTTCGCCTACAACGTGGCGGCGATCCCGCTCGCCGCGGCGGGGCTGCTCAACCCGATGATCGCCGGGGCGGCCATGGCCGCGTCGTCCGTCATCGTCGTCGGCAACTCGCTGCGCCTGCGCCGGGCCGGCTGACCTCTGCTGACCCGCGTGTGCCGTGAGCATGTCGGTGGCCCTGTTCCGGTCGCGGAACAGGGCCACCATCATGCTCGCAGCACGGACCCGGGTCAGCGGAAGCGGCGACCCTCGTCGCGGCGGTAGGCGCCGACGGCCAGGACGGCGAACAGCAGCGTCCAGCCGAGCAGCACCACCCACGCGAGCCCGTAGGCGGGCTCGCCGGTGAGCGCCTGCACCAGCAGGTCACGACCGGCGCGTGTCGGCGTGGCCTGCGAGATCGCGTCCAGCCACGACGGGAACGCCTGCGGCGGCAGGAACAGGCCGCCCGCGAACGCCAGCGGGAACAGCACCGCCTGCACCACCGGCAGCGCGGCCTTGGCGGACAGCGAGTAGCCCACGGCCATGCCCAGCAGCACGAACGGCACGGAGACCAGCAGGATCGTGCCCACCCCGGCGAGCAGCTGCCCGAACGTCACCGTCGCGGCGGTGAACAGCCAGCCGATGAGGATGAGCGGCACCAGCCCGAACAGCGCGAAGATCGCGCCGTTGCCGATCCGCGCGACCATCCGCGGGCCGGGGCCGGCGGGCAGGGAGCGCAGGAACGGGTCGAACGGGAGCTGCCGGTCCTCGGCCACGCCCAGCCCGTAGGTGAACAGGCTGGCCGAGCAGACGGCGAACAGGCCGAGGCTCGCCACCGACATCGTGGCCCAGAGCGGGTTGTTCGCGACGTCGCGCTGCGGCACGACGAAGAAGAACATCGCCAGCGCGGGGAACAGCATGTTGCCCAGCACCGCGATGGGCACGCGCACCGTCTCGAGGAACTGGTAGCGCAGGTGCAGCCAGGTCAGCCGCAGCGGTCCCGGGGCCGTCCCCGCCCGGGCGGGGGTCGTCGTCGCGCTCATCGTGCCGCCTCCGTCACCATCTCCTCGAACGCCTCCTCGAGGCTCGCGCCCCGGATGCGGAGGTCGTGGAAGTCCATGTCGTCGCGCACCAGCGACCGGACGAGCTCGTCGGCGTCCGCCGTGTACAGCTCCTGCGTGCCGTCGTCGAGTCGTTCCGCGCGCACGACGCCGGGCCACGCGGCCAGGTCGGCCGTCGCCCGCAGCGCCACGCGCCGCAGGCCCACACGCCGCAGGATGGCGTCGAGCGTGTCGTCCGCCCGCACCACGCCGCGGTCGATGACGACGACGCGCTGCGCCAGCGCCTGCACCTCCTCGAGGTAGTGGCTGGTGAGCAGCACCGTGCCCCCGGCCGCGTGGTAGGCGCGGACGGCGTCCCACAGCGCCTGGCGGGCGCCGACGTCGAGGCCGGTGGTGGGCTCGTCGAGCAGGACGACGCGCGGCCGCCCCACGAGCGACAGCGCGACGGCGAGCCGCCGCTTCTGCCCGCCGGACAGCGCCCCCGTCTGCCGCCGCGCCAGGTCGGTGAGCCCGAACTGCTCCAGCAGCTCGCCGGTGGGCACCGGGTCGGCGAAGTGCCCGCCGACGAAGTCGACGACCTCGCCCACCCGCAGCGTGGCGGGCAGCCCCGTCTCCTGCGGGGTGATGCCGAGCCCGGCGCGGCTGGCGGCGTCGCGCGGGTCGCCGCCCAGCAGGCGCACGGTGCCGGCGTCCGGGCGGCGCTGGCCGCTGACCAGCGAGAGCAGCGTGGACTTGCCGGCGCCGTTGGGCCCGAGCAGGCCCACGAGCTCGCCGGGGCCGACGTCGAGCGACACGTCGTCGAGCGCGACGACGTCGCCGAACCGCCGGGTGACGCCGCGCACGGCGACGACGGCCGCGGCGGGGGGTGCGGTGGGGGGTGCGAGCGGCGCCCCGGCCAGGGCGGGGGCGCGCTCCGGGGGTCGGGTGCGGGTCATGATCCGGCTCCTCTCAGCAGGCCGGTGAGGGCCTCTTGGTAGTCCTCGAAGGCGCGACGCCCGTGCGGGGTGAGCGCGAGGTACGTCGCGGGGGTACGACCCTCGTGGGTCTTGGTGACGCGGACGTAGCCCGCGTCCTCGAGCTTGCGCAGGTGGGTGGACAGGTTGCCGGCGGTCATGTCGAGCAGCTTCTGCAGCTTGGGGAAGCTCAGCTCGTCACCGGCGTCCAGGGCGGCGAGCGTCGCGACGACCCGGAGCCGGGCGGGCGCGTGGATGACCGGGTCGAGGGCGTCAGCCACGGCCCACCTCCGCGTCCGCGCGGCGCCGGCGGCGGCGCCGCACGATCCGCAGGTGCTCGACGGCGGCCATCACGAGGAAGCCACCGCCGCCCGCGAACGCCATCACCAGGTAGGTGAGGGGCAGGCCGGCGAGCGTGGCGGCCGCGGCGACCAGCAGGATCCACGCGCCGAGGACGAAGAGGCTGCGGTCGTCGAACGCGACCGCCCCGCCCAGGTACAGGAGCCCGACGACGAGGCACGCGCCCCCGTTGCTGACCAGGCCCATGAGCTCGCCGTCGGCGCCGGCGCGGGCGAGCCCACCGAGGAACGCGCTGAAGGTGAGGAAGCCGAGCATCCACGCCCAGCCGTACATCGCGCCCGTGCGGGCGGAGACGCCGCGCGTGCCCGAGGTACGGCTCATGGTGTGCACCATGGTGAAGACGACGGCCGCCGCGAGCGCGCCGGCGAAGACCCAGTACGCCCAGGCCTCCGGCTGCTCGCGTCCCTGCGCGCTGGACCACAGCACCAGGTAGCCGGCGAGCCACGCGACGCCCCACACCCCGTAGAGCGCGCGGCCGTCCGGCCCGAGGGCGGCACGGGCGCGGTCCTGCTGCTCGCGGATGAGCCGCAAGGAGTCGGCGGCGGCCAGCCCGGCGTCGTCGTCGCCGGGACGGTCAGGGTGGTCGGTCATCGCTACCTCGCAGAGGACTGAACAGAAAACTTTGTGCTGCAAACTGCTTTGTCGATCATGGCACCGAGCAGCTCCACGCACAAGACCCCAATAATGTGATATCACTTTGCTATCGCATCGCCGGACCGCCCGGCCCCGAGCACAGGAGCTGCCATGCCCGAGAGCACCGCCCCCGTCCAGGACTCCGTGGGCGGCGAGCCCACCGGGCGGCCCGTCGGCCACGACGGCACCCGCGTCGACGTCGCGGAGCGCCCCGCCTGGTCCGTCGGCGCGGGCGGCGCCGTCCTCGGCGTGGTCGTGTCGCTGCTCGTCCTGGCCCTCGGCACGCTCGGCGCCGTCTCGAGCGACGCCCCGGCCATGGTGGGGGTGCTGGCGGTCGGCCTGCTGCTCGCGCTCGCCGTGCTCACCGGCATCTCGGTGATCAGCCCCGGCGAGACGCTGGTCGTGCAGCTCTTCGGCCGCTACCTCGGCACGATCCGTCGCACGGGCCTGGTCATGACCGTCCCGCTCAGCACGAGGCGCCGCGTCTCCGTGCGGGTGCGGAACTTCGAGACCAGCGAGCTCAAGGTCAACGACGCCGACGGCAACCCCATCAACATCGCCGCGATCGTCGTCTGGCAGGTCGCGGACACCGCCAGGGCGAGCTTCGCCGTCGAGGACTACGACGACTTCGTCTCCGTGCAGGCGGAGTCGGCGCTGCGGCACGTCGCCATGTCCCACCCGTACGACGGCGGCGACGGCGTCGAGTCGCTGCGCGGCGCCACGGAGCTCGTGTCCGGGGAGATCGCGACCGAGGTCGCGGCCCGCGTCGCCGTCGCCGGCGTCGAGGTCGTCGAGGCCCGCATCTCCAACCTCGCCTACGCCCCCGAGATCGCCCAGGCCATGCTGCAGCGCCAGCAGGCCGGCGCGATCATCGCCGCCCGGTCGCGCATCGTCGAGGGCGCCGTCTCGATGGTGGAGGACGCGCTGAACCGCCTCGAGTCGGAGGGCGTCGTCACGCTCGACGACGAGCGCCGCGCCACCATGGTGTCCAACCTGCTGGTGGTGCTGTGCGGCGAGAGCCGCGCCACGCCCGTCGTCAACGCGGGATCGCTTTACCAGTGACGCCCGCGGCCCCTGCACCGGGGGACGAGCCCGGGGACGACGCCGCGTCCCCGGGCACCGAGCGCCCCGAGGGTCCCGGGCGCCCCGCCCGGCCTGCGCGCAAGCAGGTGCTGCTGCGCCTCGACCCCGCGATCCACGACGCCGTCGCCCGCTGGGCCGCCGACGACCTGCGCAGCGTCAACGCCCAGATCGACCTGCTGCTGCGCCGCGCGCTCAAGGACGCCGGTCGGCTGCCGCGCGACGCGGCACCCGCCCGGCGTCCGGGCCGTCCCCCGTCCACCTGATCGTCCAGGGGCGGGTGCTATAACCGGACGGTGGCCGACCCGCAGACGATGACGCCCGCGGCGCGACGCCGCACCACCGCCGAGATCTGGATCGTGCTGGGCCTCAGCCTGGGGCAGAGCGGCGTGTACGCGCTGGTCAACATCGTCGCGCGGCTCACGGCCGAGACCCCGCTCGCACAGCAGTCCGCGACCCTCAACGCGAGCCAGTCCGACCGCTCGCTGCTCGACCTCACCTACCAGCTGCTGGGGATCTTCTTCGCGCTGGTCCCGGTCGCGCTGGCGCTGTACCTGCTCAGCGGGCGGGCCGGCGCCACGTGGCGGGGCACGCGTCGCCGGATCGGCCTCGACTGGGGTCTCGAGGGCGCCCGGCCGGGCCGCGACGTCGCGTGGGGGTTCGCGCTCGCCGCCGCCATCGGCATCCCGGGCCTCGCGTTCTACGGCCTCGGCCGCCTGCTCGGCATCACCGTCCAGGTGCAGGCCAGCGCCCTGAACGAGCACTGGTGGACCGTGCCTGTGCTGATCGTCGCCGCCCTGCAGAACGGGCTGCTCGAGGAGGTCGTGGCCGTCGCGTACCTGCACGAGCGCACCCGCGACCTCGGCTGGTCCCGCCTGTGGTTCGTCGTGTGGAGCTCGTTGCTGCGCGGCTCCTATCACCTGTACCAGGGCATCGGCCCGTTCTTCGGCAACGTCGTGATGGGCGTCGTCTTCTCCTGGTTCTACACCAGCCGGTGGGGGCGGCAGCGGGTCGTGCCGCTCGTCGTCGCGCACACCCTGCTCGACGTCGTCGCGTTCGTCGGCTACGCGCTCCTGCCGCAGGAGTGGAAGGACGCGCTCGGTCTCTGACCCCCGCCGAGGTAGCTCGTCTCGAACTACCTCGGCGGGAGACGAGCTACCTCGGCGTGCGCAGGGCGTGCAGCCCCTCGCGGTGCGCGGCCTGCGCCTCCGGGTCGGGCAGCGGCAGCGAGGCCAGCAGCTGCTTGGTGTAGTCCTCGCGCGGACCGCCCAGCACCTGCTCGCCCGTCCCCTCCTCGACCAGGTGCCCGCGGTAGAGCACCGCGATGCGGTCGGCGAGGAGGTCCACGACGGCCAGGTCGTGCGACACGAAGAGGCAGGCGAAGCCCAGCTCCTTCTGCAGCTCGGCGAAGAGCTCCAGGACGCGCGCCTGCACGGACACGTCGAGGGCCGACGTCGGCTCGTCGGCGATGAGCAGCTCCGGGTCGAGCGCCAGGCCGCGCGCCAGCGACGCGCGCTGCCGCTGCCCGCCGGACAGCTCGTGCGGGTAGCGGTCGCCGTAGCTGCGGGGCAGCTGGACGGCCTCCAGCAGCTCGTCGACACGACCGCGCGCGGCCTCCGGGTGGCGTGCCCGACCGTGCACGACCAGCGGCTCGGCCACGCACTCGGCGATGGTCAGCAGCGGGTTGAACGACGTGGCCGGGTCCTGGAAGACGAAGCCCAGCCGCGGGCGCATCGCCTTGAGGTCACGCCCCTTGGCGCCGAGCATCTCCGTGCCGAGCACGCGCAGCGACCCGCCGCTGACGGGCGTGAGCCCGGCGATCGCGCGCGCGATCGTCGTCTTGCCCGATCCCGACTCCCCCACCAGCCCGAGCACCTCGCCCGGACGGATCGCGAGGTCCACGCCGTCCACGGCCGTGAACGCCGGCTGCCGGAACCGGCCCGGGTAGGTGATGGTCAGCCCCTCGGCCCGCACCACCGGCTCCGACGACTCCCACCCCTCGGGCCGGGACGCCGCGCGCTCCACGGCGCGGGCGGTGCCCTCCCCGACGCGCGGCACGGCCTTCAGCAGCGCCCTCGTGTAGTCGGCCTGCGGGTCGGCGAACAGGTCCTTGACCGGCGCCTGCTCCACGACCTTGCCCTGGTACATCACGGCGACGCGGTCGGCCAGGTCCGCCACCACGCCCATGTTGTGCGTGATGAGCACGATGGCGGTGCCCGTCTCGTCGCGCAGGTGGCGCAGCAGGTCGAGGATCTCGGCCTGGACGGTGACGTCCAGCGCCGTCGTCGGCTCGTCCGCGACGATGAGGCTCGGCCCCAGCACCAGCGCCATCGCGATGACGATGCGCTGCTTCTGCCCGCCCGAGAACTGGTGCGGGTAGTGGTCCACGCGGTGCTCCGGGTCGGGGATGCCGACCGTGCCGAGCACCTCGATCGCCCGCCGCCGCGCCTCCTTCTTCGACACGTCGCCGTGCGCCCGGATGCCCTCGGCGATCTGCCACCCCACCGTGTACACGGGGTTGAGCACGCTGGACGGCTCCTGGAACACCATCGCCACGTCGCGGCCGCGCACCTGGCGCAGCTTCGCCGCCGAGACGGCGACGACGTCCGTGGTCGCGCCGTCGCGCCCGGTGAGCACGACGGCGCCGCTCGTGGTGGCCGTCTCCGGCAGGAGGCCCAGGATGGTCTTGGCCGTGACGGTCTTGCCCGAGCCGGATTCGCCGACGACGGCGAGCACCTCCCCCGGCTGGACGTCGAGGCTCACGCCGGCGACGGCCCGCACCGGGCCGGCGTCCGTGGCGAACGAGACCTCGAGGTCCCTGACCGACGCGACGGCGCCGTTCGACGCGACCGCGCCGTTCGACGCTGCGGCGCTCGATGCGACGGCGCTCATGCGTCGTCTCCCTTCGGGTTCTCCTGCGAGTGCTCGGCGGACGCCGGGTTCTCCGGGTCGGAGGCGTCCGCCTCGACCGACGTCGCCGCGACCGCCCCCGCCACCTTGCCGGAGCGTGCGCGCGAGCGCAGGCGCGGGTCGGCCAGGTCGTTGAGCGACTCGCCCATGAGGGTCATGCCCATCGCCGCGAGGACGATGGCGAGACCCGGGAACAGCGCGGTCCACCAGATGCCGGAGGTGACGTCGGCGAGCGAGCGCTGCAGGTCGTAACCCCACTCGGCGGCCGCCGTCGGCTCGATGCCGAAGCCGAGGAAGCCGAGCCCCGCGAGCGTGAGGATCGCCTCCGACGCGTTGAGCGTGACGATCAGCGGCAGCGTGCGCGTGGAGTTGCGCAGCACGTGGCGGGTCATGATGCGCCAGTGCCCGGTGCCGAGCACGCGCGCCGAGTCGACGAACGCCTCCGCCTTGATCCGCACCACCTCGGCGCGCACCACCCGGAAGTACTGCGGCACGAACACCACGGTGATCGACAGCGCGGCGGCGAGGATGCCGCCCCACATGCTCGACTGCCCGCCCGAGATGACGATGGCGAGCAGGATGGCGAGCAGCAGGGACGGGAACGCGTAGATCGCGTCCGCGATCACCACGAGCACCCGGTCGAGCCAGCCGCCGAAGTACCCCGACACCAGGCCGAGCAGCACGCCCACGACGATCGACGCCACGACCGCGACCAGCACGACGAGCAGGGACGTCTGCGCGCCCCACACCACGCGGGACAGGACGTCGTAGCCGCCGACGGTGGTACCGAACCAGTGCTCCGCCGACGGCGGCTGCTGGGCACCGAACGCGACGCCGTCGCCGCTGCGCAGCTGCGACCAGCCGTACGGCGCCAGGAGCGGCGCGAAGACCGCGACCAGCACGAACAGCGTGGTCAGGACGAGGCCCGCGACGAGCATGCCCCGCTGGAGCCCGACGCTCTGGCGCACCTGGTGCACCACCGGCAGCTTCTTGAACCAGGCCCCGCGTCCGGCGACGTGCTCGGGGGCGGCGCCGGCCGTGCCGACGCTCGTGATCTCTCCGCTGGTCATCAGTACCTCACCCTCGGGTCGATCAGGGCGGCGAGGACGTCCACGAGGAAGTTCGTCACCGCCACGACCACGGCCATCAGCACGACGATCCCCTGCACGGCGACGAAGTCGCGCGCCTGGAGGTACTCCGACAGCTGGAAGCCGAGGCCGCGCCACTCGAACGTGGTCTCGGTGAGCACGGCGCCCACGAGCAGCATCGCGACCTGCATGCCGGCCACGGTGATGATCGGGATGAGCGCCGGACGCCACGCGTGCTTGCGCACGAGGCGGCTCTCCTTGACGCCCCGCGAGCGGGCCGCGTCGATGTAGCCGGTGCCGAGGGTGCCGATCATGTTGGTGCGCACGAGGCGCAGGAACACGCCGGCGGTGAGCAGGCCGAGCGCGATCGCCGGCAGCGCGGCGTGCGACAGCACGTCGAGCACGACCTCGGGGTCGCCCGTCTTGAACGCGTCGATCAGCATGAACCCGGAGTCGGCCCCGGCGAGCTGCATCGCGATCTCCCCGTCGGTGGACACGCGCCCGGCCACCGGGAACCAGCCCAGCCAGACGGAGAACACCAGCTTGAGGACGAGGCCGGCGAAGAACACCGGCGTCGCGTACGCGAGGATCGCGAGGATGCGGAGCACCGCGTCCGGCAGACGGTCGCGGAAGTAGCCGCTGACCATGCCGAACGGGACGCCCAGCACGAGAGCCACGAGGATCGCGTAGGACGCGAGCTCCAGCGTCGCCGTCCCGTAGGTGGTGAGCACCTCGGTGACCGGCCGGTTGTCGCTGATCGTGGTGCCGAAGTCGCCGGAGAAGATCCCGGTGAGGTACTCCCAGTACTGGACGATGATGGGTCGGTCGTAGCCGGCCGCATGGATCAGCTCGGCGAGCTGGTCGGGCGGAAGCTTGCCGCCCAGTGCGGCGGTGATGGGGTCACCGGTCGCGCGCATGAGCACGAAGACGGTGGTGACCAGGATGAACACGGTGGGGATGATGAGCAGGAAGCGCACCAGGACGTAGCGTCCCAGTGCGCTTCCTGCCGTGCTACGGGCAGCCACGAGAAGAGCTCAGTCCGTCTCTCAGCCCTTGGCCATCGCGGCGTAGCGGACCTTGAACGACGCGTCGAGCGTGTCCTCGACGCCCGTGACGTCGGCGCCGGTGACCGCGACCTGCGCACCCTGCAGGTACGGGACGGTCGACAGGTCCTCGGCCTCGGCCTCCTGGATCTGGCCCAGGAGCTCGGTGCGCTTCGCCTCGTCGACCGTGACGGCCTGCTCGAGGATCATGTCCTCCACGTCCTGGTTCACGTAGTGGTTGCCCAGGAAGTTCTCCTTGAGGAAGAACGGCGTGAGGTAGTTGTCCGCGTCCGAGTAGTCCGGGAACCAGCCGAGCTGGTAGGCCGGGTAGACGTCGGACGTGCGGTCCTTGGAGTACTGCACCCACTCGGTGGTCTGCAGGTTGACCGTGAACAGGCCGCTCTCCTCGAGCTGGTCCTTGATGAGCGCGTACTCGTCGCCCGACGACGGGCCGTAGTGGTCGTTCGAGTACTGCAGGTTCAGCTCGACCGGGGTGGTGACGCCGGCGTCGTCGAGGCGCTTCTTCGCCGCGTCGGCGTCGGCCCCGCCCTGACCGTCGCCGTACATCTCCTTGAGGGGCTCCGTGGCGCCGGTCAGGCCGTCCGGGACGAAGGAGTACAGCGGGGTGTAGGTGCCCTTGTAGACCTGGTCGGCCAGGGCCTCGCGGTCGATGAGGTCGGCGACGGCCTGACGCACCGCGGTCGCCTTCTCGGGGTCGGCGTCCGGCTGCTTCTCGCCGTAGGGCTGGGTGTTGAAGTTGAACGTGATGTAGCGGATCTCGCCGCCGGGCCCGTCGACGACCTTCACCGCGTCGTCGCCGCGCAGGTCCTCGATGTCCGTGGGCGACAGCGACCGGAGGGCGACGTCCACCGAGCCGTCCTGCACCTCGAGCTTGAGGTTGGAGGCGTCCGTGAAGTACTTGGCGGCGACCTTCGGCGTCTTGGCCGCGCCGAGGATGCCCTGGTAGCCGTCGTACGCCTCGTAGCTGATGAGCTCGTTGGTCTTGTAGCTCGTGATCGAGTACTGGCCGGCGAACGCCTTGCCGTCGACGATCTCCTGGTCCGGCGTCACGGCGTCGGCCGAGAAGACGTCCTCGTCCACGATGGGACCGACGGGGGACGACAGGATCTGCGGGAAGATCTGGTCGTTCTCGCTCTTGAGCTTGAAGACGACGGTCGTGTCGTCCGGCGTCTCCACCGAGTCGAGGTTGTACAGCAGCGACGACGGGCCGTTCTCGTCCGCGATCGCGAGCTGGCGGTCGAAGGTGAACTTGACGTCGGAGGACGTGAGGTCGTTGCCGTTGGCCCACTTCAGGCCCGGCTTGAGCTTGACCGTGTACTCCTTGGGCGACGTGAACTCCGCCGACTCCGCGATGTCCGGCTCCACGTCGGGGCTGCCGTACGGGGTGTTCAGGAGGAACGGGTAGATCTGGTTCATCACCGCGAACGACCCGTTGTCGTACGACCCGGCCGGGTCGAGCGACGTGATCTTGTCGGTGGTGCCGACGACCAGCGACTCGGCGCTGCCTCCGCCGCCGCCGCTCCCGCCGTCGCCGGAACCCCCGCCGCACGCGGTCAGCACCAGCGCGAGCGCTGCGGTTCCTGCGGCGCCGGCAAGCAGCCGTCGCGAGCCTCTGATGGCACTCATGGTCGTGGTCCCCTTCGTCCAGGCCGGCCGCGGCGGGTGGCCGCGGACTCGTCACGATGCGGGCGTTTCTAGCACACCGGTGTGTCGCCGTGGTCACGGGCGTGGGTCACACCCTGGCCGGTGATCGCATCGTGGTCCGGGAACCTACCACCGCTCTCTACCTCGTGTCACAGGCCGTGAGGCCCGGTAACACCTAGACTTTCCGGCATGTCCGGAGCGAGCACCGCGGGTCCTGCCCAGGATCCTTCGCACCGGAGCCCCACGGGCGACGCCCTGCCACCGACGGGGCCGCTGCGGGCGCTGCTCGGCGGCGACGCCTCCGACCAGGGCACGCCGACCGACCTCGTGCGCGTCGTCGACACCCCCGAGGCCCGGGTGCGGCACCCGTCCGACATGCTCGGCATGGTGGTCAGCGCCCTGGGCGTGGCCCTGGTGCTCGTGCTGTCGGTGGTCGCGCACGCCACCACCGAGGGCGTCACCCAGGACGTGCGGACCTTCAGCTCCCTGCTCGCGCGCATCCTCTTCGTCCCGGTCGCGCTGCTCGAGGGCCTCATCACCCTGTTCGTGCCCGCGGCCGTGCTGGTGGAGCTGGGCTGGCGCCGGCTGGGCCGGCAGGTCGTCGAGTCCATCTGCGCGGCCGCGCTCGGGCTCGTGCTCGGCGTCGTCACCGCCCTGACCATCTCCCGGTTCGGCAGCGACGAGCTGGTGCGCGGCCTGTCCGTGTACACCGACGGTGCGTGGCAGCTCACCATCCCCGGGTACGTCGCCGCGATCGCCGGCCTGCTCACCACCGCCGGCCCGCGCACCCGCCGGCGCACCGTGCGCTGGTCGTGGAACGTGCTGTACCTGGCCCTGTTCATCGTGCTCATCACGGGGCAGGTGTCGCTGCCGGGCGTGCTGGTCGCCCTGCTGCTGGGCCGCCTCGCCGGGCAGGCGGTGCAGTACGTGTCCGGCGTGCGCAGCGAGCGCGCGTACGGCGCCGACCTCGTGGCGGCGGTGCGGCGGGCCGGGTTCCACCCGACGGCGCTGGTGCGGGTGCGCGACGTCTCCGCCGTCGTCGACGACGAGGCGGACGCCGACCGCGCGCCCCCCGTGCCGGAGGACCCGGTGGCGTCCTACGACGCCGACGGCGACGTGGTCGACGAGGCCACGGACGACGAGCTGACCCTGCCGCCGGACCCGACCACGGCGGACGCGGCGGCCGTGGCCCTCACACGCTCCGGCGACAACCGGGTGTACGCGCTGTTCACGGGCGACGGCGAGCCCCGCCGCGACGTCGTGGTGCTCGACGGCGACCGCCAGGTGCTCACCACGGTGCAGCGGCTGTGGCGCGCGCTGCGGCTGCGCGGCCTCGAGGGCCGCGCCGCGATCTCGCTGCGCGCCGCGGCCGAGCGCACCGCCCTGCTCGCGTACGCCGCGCAGGCGGCCGGTGTGCGCACCCCACGGCTGGAGGGCATCGGCGTCGCCGACGACTCGGTGGTGCTGGTGCAGGAGCACGCGCGCGGCGCCGTCTCCCTGCGCGACCTCGAGCCCGACGACCTCGACGGCACGCGCGGCGACGCCGTGCTCGCCCAGGCGTGGGAGCAGCTGCGGCGGGCCCACGACGCCGGGCTGACCCACCACGCCCTGACTCCCGACGTCGTGCTGGTGCACCGCGACCTGTCCGGTGCGCCGCACGTGTGGCTCACCGGGTGGGAGCAGGGCGAGATCGCGTCGGGCACCCTGTCGCGGCGGCTGGACCTCACGCAGATGCTCGCGCTGCTGGCGCTGCGGGTGGGCGCGCGCCGGGCGCTCGCCTCCGCGGTGCGCGCCCTGCCCGACGAGGACATCGCCGCCATCGGGCCGCTGCTGCAGTCCATCGCGCTGCCCAGCCCGACGCGCGAGGAGGTGCGGCGCACGAAGGGCCTGCTGGACGAGCTGCGCGAGGCGCTCGTCGAGCGGCTGCCGCAGGCGGACGTGCAGCCGCAGAACATCACCCGCTTCGGCGCCCGCACGGTCATCATGCTGACCCTGACGATCGTCGCCGTCACCGTGATCGTCACGACGTTGAACTTCGAGGAGATCGCCTCGGCGATCACCGAGGCCAACCCGTGGTGGGTCGCGGCGTCGTTCGTGCTCGGGGCCATCACCTGGTTCGGCGCGGCGCTCACGTTCAGCGCGTTCTCGCCGGAGAAGCTGCCGCTGTGGCGCGCCACGCTCACCCAGATGGCCGGGTCGTTCGTCGCGCTCGCCGCCCCCGCCGGCATCGGGCCCGCGGCGCTCAACCTGCGGATGCTGACCCGTCGCGGCGTGTCCACGCCGATGGCGGTCGCGACCGTCGCGCTGGTGCAGCTGTCGCAGTTCGTCGTCACGGTGCTGCTGCTGGTCGTGCTGTCGGTGTCCACCCGCTCCGGCGGCCTCATCGACCTGCCCTCGACCACGGTGCTGCTCGCCATCGCGGGCGTCGCCATCGCCGTCGTCGCGATCCTGCTGGTGCCGTCCGTCCGCCGGTGGGCGTGGGAGAAGGCGCGCCCGACGCTGGAGCAGGTGTGGCCCCGGCTGTCGCAGATGCTGGGCCAGCCCACGCGCCTGGCGCTGGGCCTCGGCGGCAACGTCATCATGACGCTGGGCTACGTGCTCGCGTTCGACTTCGCCCTCGCCGCGTTCGGGCAGTCGCTCAACCTCATCGACGTCGCGGTGATCTACCTGGTCGGCAACTCCGTCGGGGCCATGGTGCCCACCCCCGGCGGCCTGGGCGGCGTCGAGGGCGCGCTCATCGCCGGGCTCACCGCGGCCGGCATCCCGGCGTCCCTCGCGGTCACCGTCACCATGCTCTACCGCGTCGTCACCTACTGGGCCCGCGTGCCGATCGGCTGGGTGGCGATGAAGCGCCTGGAGAAGACGGGCGACCTCTGACCGACCTCTGAGGAACCTCAGCCGCGGCGCCACGCCGCGCGGTCAAGACACATGTCTCATACCGTGTCCCCGTGAACCGGGCCAGGGGGATCCTCAGTGCGCTCGCGGCGCTCACGCTCGCCGCGCTCTCCGCCGTCGTGGCGCCCACGACGTCCTCCGCGGCGACGACCGCGGGCTGGGCCGCGTGGGACCCGTTGACCGGCTCCGCCGGCAGCTGGTCGACCACGATGCAGCTGCCCGCGGCCGGCTTCCCCGCCGCGACCATGACCTCCAACTCACGCGGGGGCACGGTCGGTGTCGTCTCGGGAGCCTCGTCGTGGCTGTCCGACGCGACACCGCCCGGGGAGGTCTTCGGCTCGAGCCGGAACCAGCCGTACGTCAACCTGCGCCCGCAGGCCGACCGCCCGACGACGCCGTCGACCACCGTCTACACCTTCGAGCGGCCGACGCCGGCGGGCGGCTGGGCGTTCGTGCTCGGCGACATCGACGCCGACTGGGTGCGCGTCTCCGCCGTCGGGGCGGACGGGCAGCAGCTCACCGCCGACGAGCTCGGCTGGCAGGGCGCCTTCAACTACTGCCAGGGCGCGGGCTCGCCGTCGTGCACCGACACGGAGGTCCCCACCTGGGACCCGGCCACCCAGCAGCTCTTCGGCAACGCGACCGCGACCGACACGAACGGCGCGACCGGCTGGTTCCGGCCCACCGTGCCCGTCACGCGGCTGACGATCGGGTTCTTCCAGCGCTCCGGCTTCCCGGTGTACCAGACGTGGTTCGCGTCGTTGGCCCGCGACGTCACGGGCACCGTCACCACGGACGACGGCGCCCCGCTCGAGGGCGCGACCCTCACACTGTTCGGCCCCGACGGGACGGCCCTCGCCACCACGACGTCCGCCGCGGACGGCGCCTACGCCTTCGAGGGCTACACCGCGGCACCCGGGTACCGGGTGGAGCTGACGGAGCTGCCCGGGTCGTCGGACGCGCACCGGTTCGGGCTCGTCGCCGTGGGTCCGACCGTCGTGGGCGACGTCGACCTCGGCGAGACCGACGGCACCGCCGACTTCCAGGCCCGCGACATCGAGCCCGTCGCCGTCAGCGGCACCGTGCTCGACGACGACGGCAACCCCGTGCCCGGCGCCACCGTGACGCTGACGCCGGTGGGCGGCGGCGAGCCGATCACCGTCGTCACGAGCTCGCGCGGCGAGTACCTGGTGGACGACGTCGCCTGGGACGTCGCGAACGACCGGCCGCAGGAGTACGAGCTCTCGCTCGGCGACCTGCCCGAGGGGTTCGTGGTCACCGGGACGCCGCCGAACCTCGTGGTCGACGTCGGGCAGGAGGAGGCCAGCACCGGCAACGACTTCACCGTCCGGGGGCCGGCGACCGTGTCCGGCGCCGTGACCGCGGGCGGGGAGCCCGTGGCAGGGGTCGTGGTGACGCTCGGCGACCGCAGCACGACCACCGGAGCGGACGGCACCTACGCGTTCGAGGGCGTGCTGCCCGGTGACCGCACCGTGGCCGTGCAGGCCCCGGACGGCTACACCGTGGACGGCCTCGCCACGCGGGACGTCGCCGTGGGCACCGACGACGTGACCGGGGTCGACTTCGCCCTGGCGCGACCGGGCGCGGTCGGCGGCACCGTCACCGACGACGCGGGCGACCCGGTGCCGGGCGCCACCGTCACGGTCGTGGGCCCCGACGGCCCCGTCACCCTGACGACGGACGACGCGGGCGACTACTTCCTGGGCGACCTCCCGCCGGGCGACTACGCGATCACGCTGAGCGTGCCCGACGGGTACACGGCCGACGAGACCGAGCGGACCATCACCCTCACCCCTGCCGGGGAGAGCTTCCTGGCCGAGGACTTCGCCGTCGTCGCCGGCCCCGTGACACCGCCCGCGCGCCCCGTCGGCGGCACGGTCACCGACCCCGACGGCGCCCCGGTGCCCGGGGCGGAGGTGACCGTCACCGACGCCGAGGGCGCCGAGGCGGCCACCGCCACCACCGACGACGACGGCGCGTGGACCGCCGACCTGCCGGACGGCGCGTACACGGCCACGGTCACGCCGCCCGAGGGCTACGTCGTCGAGGGCGACGCGTCCCGCGGGTTCGAGGTGGCGGGCGGCGAGGTGACCGGCGTCGACTTCGTCCTCGCCGCGCAGGACGCGGCGCCGAGCCCGTCGCCCGACCCGACCGCGAGCCCGGCCCCCACGACACCGGCGACGCCGGCCGCCCCGGGCACCGGGGCGGGGCCGTCCGACGGCGGGTCCGCGACGCCGGGCGGCGGCAGCCTGCCGGTCACCGGCGCCGAGGTCGGGGCGGCGGCGCTGGGCGCGCTGCTGCTGGTCACGGCCGGTGGCCTGCTGCTGCGGGCGTCGCGGCGGCGGGCGGGCGCGGCCGAGAGCTGACGCCGGTCCGGGGGGACGGCGTCGCCGCTCACCGCCTGGCCGCCGGGGCGACCCCGCGGTCAGGCGGTGAGCATCCCCGTGGCGGAGCGCACCAGCTCCTCGGTGAGGACGTCGAGCGGCGGCAGGCCGAGGTCGCCCTTCTCGTCGTCGGCCTCCCACGCCGCGACGGCGGCGACCACCGCGCGCGAGACCGTGGCGACGCGCAGCCCGGCCAGCGGCTCGACGCCGTCGCACGCCACCGTGCGCATGAGGTCGAGCAGGTCGAGCGTGCCGACCACCGGGACCTCGACCCCCTCGTAGCGCTTCACGTCGCGCCGCACCCAGTCCATGAAGACCAGCGGCCGGTCCTGGAGCACGGCCTGCGTGTAGCGGGCCCACGAGCTGGGCCGCAGCCCCTCGACCGCCGACACGAACGGCACGACGTACGCGCGCACCAGCCCCTCCGGGTCCCGCTCCCGCCCCTCGCCCACGAGCTCGGCGACCATGCGCGCGCGGTGCTCGTTGATCGGCCTGCTGCGCCAGTAGTAGAGGGCGTCGAGCATCGTCTGCCGCGACCCGAAGTGGTACGTGACGGCCGAGTTGTTGCGGTGCCCCGCCGCCCGGACGATCGCCCGCGAGCTCGCCCCCTCGAACCCGGAGCGCGCCACGAGCCGCTCCGCGGCGGCCAGCAGCGCGAGCTGCGACGCGTTCGGGTGGAGAACGTTCTTCAGGTCGTCGGCGCGCATCCCCCGGAGCGTAGTCACGCCCGGCCGACGGACGCGATCCCCGGCGTCCGCCGGCCGGGATCCGGACGCCCGGACGGTCGCGCACGCGCCCGTCGCGCGTGGCATGCTCCTGGAGGGCCCGGGCCGGACGCGCCGGTCGTCGCGCCCGGGGAGGCGCGATGACCGTGACGGACCTGCCGACGCCGTCGTGCGCCGTCGGACCCGACGGACCCGGCGCGACCGCGGCGTCGGCCGCCGCCGAGGAGCTCGACCGCGTGCTCGCCGGGCTGCAGTGGCGGTTCGTGGCGCGTTCCCGGCACGCGCTGGCCGCCGGCGCGTGGGCGGAGCACACCTCCGGGGACGCCGCGCTCCTGCTGGTCACCGACGGCCTCGTACGCGTGCGCGGCGTGGGCGACGTCGCCGACCTGGCGCCCGGCGACTTCCTGTTCCTGCCGCACGGGCCGCGCTTCGAGGTGCACGCGCTGTCCGACGCGGCCGTGCAGTGCGTGCGGGTCGCGCCGGTCGGGGCGGACGACGGCGCGGGCGTGCTGCCCGCCGCCGTGCTCCTCACCGAGCTGCCGCAGACCGAGCCGACGGCCGCGACCATGCTGCGCTCGCTGGTGGAGGACTACCGCGCCCCGCGCAGCGTGCTGGGCGACCGGGTCGTCACGCTCGTCGCGTCGATGGCGATCAGCGCCTGGTACGCGCGCGGCTGCGCCCCGGCCCGCTGGCTCATGCAGCGCGAGGACCCGGGCCTGGCGAGCGCCGTCGCCGCGATCCACGCCGACCCCGGCCGCGAGTGGACGGTGGACGACCTGGCGCGGGTGGCGCTCGCGTCGCGGTCCGGGTTCGCCGCCCGGTTCCGGTCCGCCACGGGCCTGACGCCCGGCCGCTACCTGGCGCAGGTGCGGGTGGCGCACGCGCGCTGCCTGCTGACGGCGGGCGACCTGCCGGTCGCGACGATCGCCCGCCGCCTGGGCTACGGCTCGGACACGGCGTTCGGCCGCGCCTTCCGCCGTCACACGGGCGCGACGCCGTCCGAGTACCGCCGCGACAGCGTGCTGCGCACCAGGACCCCGCCCGCGACCGCGGCCACCGCCGCCACGAGGTAGGTCCAGCCGACACCCACGGAGTCGACGCCGAGACCACCGACCGCGGACCCGAGGATGATCGCCGTCTGGAACGCCGCGACGACGAGCCCGCTGCCCGCCTCGACCTGGTCCGGCATCATCCGCGTGATCCACACCTGCACCACGTTGAGGATGCCGCCGAACGCCGCGCCCCAGACCACCACGGCCGGGTAGACGAGCAGCGGCACGGCGGACGCCAGCCCGACGGCGGCGACGCTCGCTCCGACGGCCACGGGGACCGCGAGGAGCAGCACCGCGAGGTGCCGGTCGACGAGCGCGCCGATCGCGAAGTTGCCGACCAGGCCGCCGGCGCCGAACATCGCGAGCAGCACGGCGACCGTCCCGACGTCCGCACCGGGCAGCAGCGACAGGGCGGGCCGCACGTACGTGTAGCCGGCGAAGTGCCCGCCGATGACCGCCACGATCGCCACCAGCCCCAGCGCGACGCCCGGCGACCGCAGCGCTCGGCCCGTCGCCGACCAGCCGATGCCGGGCGTCGGCGCCACGGGCGGCAGGGCGACGCGCATCGCGACCGCCGTCACCACCGTGACCACCGCGGCGGCCACGAACACGACCCGCCAGCCGGCGGCGGCGGCGAGGATCACGCCCAGCGGCACCCCGGCCACCGTGGCGACCGTCGTCCCGGCATTGACCACCATCATCGCCTTGCCGACCCGGTCCGCCGGGACCAGCTGCGTCGCGATGACCAGCGACATCGACCAGTAGCCGCCCAGCGCCGCACCCAGCAGCAGCCGGGCGGCCATGAGCACGCCGATGCTCGGCGCCAGCGCCACCAGCACGTTGGAGGCGACCGCGCCCAGCGCGAGCACCACGAGCAGCGTGCGGCGGTCGGTGCGCGGGAAGAGCGAGCCCAGCACCAGGGCGGTGGCCAGCGCCGTCAGGGCCGTGGCGCTCACCGACAGGCCGACCACGCCCTCGGAGACACCGAGGTCCTGCGCCACCGGGGTGAGCACCCCCGGCGGCAGGAACTCCGCCGTCACGAGCGAGAAGCTGCCCAGGAACATCGTGGCCAGCGCCAGCGCGGCGCGCCGGCGCGGGAGGGGGCCGGGCGCCCCCGGGACCCTCGTCGGGGCCGTCGTCGTGGCCGCCGCGGGAGCCGCGGCGGTGTCGATCGGGTTCGTCGTCATGCTGGTCGCAACAACGCGCGGCGGCGCCCGGGCCGACCGGGACGCCGACGGACTCGATCCAGACGCCACGCGCCGGGTGGGGCCCGCGCTCATGCCCGGGCACTGCCCGGGAACGGCCCGGGCACGCCGG